>JAAZOP010000186.1 GCA_012797735.1 Myxococcales bacterium | reverse complement strand
GCTGCCGGTGGGCGAGGTCATCCTGCGCCCGCTCGGGCACCCCGAGGTCCGCGTGCGCGTCGAGTTCGCCTGGACGCCGGCGACCCGGGAACGCGGCCTGATGTTCCGCCGCGAGCTCGCCCCGGACGCCGGCATGCTGTTCGTCTTTTCGCCCCCGCCGCGCCGGCAGGTGTTCTGGATGCGGAATACTTACATCCCTCTCGACATGATCTTCATCGACGAGGCGCTGCGCGTGGTCGGGGTGGTGGAGCGGGCCGAGCCGCTGACCGACACCCCGCGCGCGGTGCCGGGCGACAGCCTGTACGTGCTGGAAGTCAACGCCGGATTCGCCCGCGCCCACGGCCTCGGCCCCGGAGCGCGGATCGAGATCCTCGGGCTCGACGGAGCCCCCCGGCCGGAGGCTCCGTGATCCGGCCGGCGGCCGCGCCGGCCGGGCGGGAGGTGGTCATGCGAGGTTTCGTCGCGGGTTGCTGGGTCCTGCTCGCCGCGCTGGCGCCGGGCGCGGGCGGCTGCAAGAAGTCGTCCGCGCCGCCCGAACCGCGGGCGGACGAACCGGAGGAACGGGACGCGGGCGCCGCCCCGGCGCCGCGCGGCCAGACCGTCGTCGTGGCCGACGGCACCGTCTACAACATCCTCGAACCGACCCACGATGCTTCCCTGCTCGAACCGCCCAAGGAGCTGTCGCCGGTCCGCGCCGAGTTCCACTGCCCCGGGCAGGAGCAGTTCGAGCCGGCGACGCCCGATCCGGCACCGGACTTCTCGATGGACGACCTGCGCCGCCTGTTCCCCGACCTCCCCGACGAGAAGATCCAGCTCGAGGTCAACACCGAGTCGGGGAAGTTCGAGTGCGAGGTCTGGCCTCGACTGGCGCCCCGGGCCGTCGCCCAGTTCCTCGGCCTGGCCACCGGCGCCCGCCCCTGGTGGCACCCCTGTCGCCACGAATGGGTCGTCGGCCAGCCGTACTACGACGGCTCGACGTTCTACTCGCTGCAGCCGGCGGTCAAGATCGAATCGGGCTGCCTGTACCAGGGGTGCGAGGCGTCGGCGGGATTCGAGTCTTCGATCGACGAGGCCGGCGCGCCGTTCGACAAGCCGGGCCTGCTCGTGATTCCCCGCCACGGCCCCGCCGGCAGGTTCGCCATCCTGGATTGCGCCTGGCGCGTTCCCGAGCCGACGAAGATGACGGAGGGGACGTGCGAGTTCGGTCCCGAGGCTCGCGCGATGGGGCGGGACTGGGTCGCCTTCGGCGTCTGCCCGCATACCGGCCTCGGTCACGCCGTCTACCGCCTGGCCCGCCTGCTCCGTGACCGCCGGGCCGACCCGCACGCGATTCGGTGGTTGCGGCCGTTCAGCCCGACGAACGAGTACTACCGCTACCGGCCCAACGCCCCGGCGGCGGACGGCGGCGCGGCGAGTCCGGAACCGGCCGCTCCGGCGGCGGGCGACGCCCCGGCCGGCGCCGCAGAACCCGCGCCGGCTCCGGCGCCCGCCGGCCCGTAGGGAGCGTGCGGGTGATCCGTCGGTCCGTCATCCCGTTGTTCTGTGCGGCGTTCGCCGCCTGCGCCCCGGCCTGCTCGGCCTGCCGGAAGTCGGACGCGCCGCCGGGATCGGTCGAGGGCCGGACGCCGGCGGCGGTGTCGTCCGGAACGGCGCTCGCGGACGCCGCGGCAGAGCCGCCGGCGAGCGCGGACGCCTCGAGCGGCACGGCATCGCCGGTCGAGGCGGTGCCCGAGCGCCGGGGCTGCGCCGGCGGCGCGCCGCACAGGATTCCGGAGTCGCCCGACCCCGAGCAGGGCGACTTCACGCTGGACGAGGCGCTCGCCGGCCTTCCGGGCGAGGGGCCGGGGCTGGTCGCGGTGCTGCGCACGAGCGCGGGCGAACTCCGCTGCACGCTCGACCCGGCCGGCGCGCCGCGCACGGTCGCGGCGTTCGTCGGCCTGGCGCGCGGCGTTCGGCCGTGGTGGGACCCGTGTCGGGGCGCCTGGGTGCGCGAACCGCTGTACGACGGGCTTCCGTTCCATCGTCTGGAACCGGGGTTCGTGGCGCAGACCGGTTGTCCGATCGGCGACGGCACCGGCGGACCCGGGTTCGCGGTGCCGGACGAGCCGCGGGCGGAAGCCCGCCACGACGGCCCCGGCGCACTCGCCATGGCGCTCGTCGGACCCGGCACGGGCGGTTCGCAGTTCTACGTGACGCTCGCCGCCGCGCCCGAACTGGACCGGCGGCACACGGTGTTCGGCCGTTGCGGCCCGCCGGAGGCGCTCGAGCGTCTCGACCGCGCCGCGCGGTCCGGGGAGGCGGTGCGGCTGTTGCGGGTGGCGATCGAGCGGGCGGCGCAGGCCCCCGCAGGAGGTGGAGCATGAGGCATGCAACGATGGTCGCCTGGGCGCTGATGCTGGTCGTCGCCGGCGTTCCGGGCTGCAAGAAGAGGTCCGAGGACCGGGGCGGGAGCGGGACG
>JAAZOP010000185.1 GCA_012797735.1 Myxococcales bacterium | reverse complement strand
TCCGGCCAACGCGATCCACAGCAGCCTGCGCGCTCCCGTCATGCCACGTCCCGGGACCGCCCCCCCGACCGAACGGTCCCATCCACAGTCTAGCCCGAGCGGCCCGGGGCTGTCGCGCCCTTTGATCTCGGGCGCCGCCCGGGGCAGACTGCGGGGGCGGAGGTGCGACGATGCGGATCGGCGCGACGACGGCCCGGTGGCTCGCGGTGTTCGGCCTGTCCCTGCTCCCGGCGGCCTGCGGCGACGACGGCGCGGGGACCGACGCCCGCGACGACGCCGGCGGCGACGGGGGCGATGCGGCGGACGTGCCGCTTCCGACCGCGCTGGTGATCCGGAGCGAGCGGGCGGTGGCGGTGACGTCCACCTCGGCCGTGATTTCCTGGTACACGTTCGTGCCGGCGACGTCGCAGGTCGAGTACGGTCCGACCGAGGCGCTGGGAACGACGACGCCCGAGGATGCTGCGCCGGTGCAGGACCACCGGGTGCGGATCGAGGGCCTGACGCCGGACGCGGAGTACCACTTCCGCGTCCGGTCGCGCGCGGAGGGGGTGGGCGAGGGGGTCTCGGAGGAGCACGCGTTCCGCACGCCGCCCGACGACTGCCCGACCGGCGACGCCTTCCACGTCGATGCGGCCGCGGCGCCCGGCGGCGACGGGCGTTCCTGGGACGCCGCCTGGACCGGTCCCGAGGCGATCGACATGGCGGCGCTCGGTCCCGGCGACTGCGTGCTGTTCCGCGCGGGCACCTACGACGGCCGGCTGCGCGTGCGCGCCTCGGGGGCGGAGGGAAACCCGCTCACCTTCCGGCCGGTCGGGCCCGCGACGCTGCGCGGCGGGGTGGCGGTGGACGAGGGGCAGCACGACGTGGCGCTGCGGGGGTTCGAGCTGACCTGGGGCGACCCGGCGAGCCGGGGCCCCGGGGTCGACCTGGAGGGGGACCGGGTGGAGTTCTTCGAGAACTACCTGCACCACACGTCGGGCATCGGGTCGTCCGGCGACGGCAACCGCGTGCACGACAACCTCGTCTGGTTCGCCGAGGGGGTCGCGATGACCGTCGCGGGGTCGAACTCGTCGCTCGAACGCAACGACGTCTCCCACTCCGTCTGCTTCTTCGCCGGAGACGCGGACGCCTCGCGCTTCTTCGGCACCGCCAACGCGATCCGCGACAACTTCTTCCACGACGTCCTGGACGAGGACTCGCCGGGGTGCCATCCGCACTGCGACTGCTTCCAGACCTACGCGGTCAACCCCGGGGAGTCGGCGCACGACATCGTGATCGAAGGCAACGAGTGCTACAACATCTGCGGGCAGATGTTCATGGGCGAGGGGATCCTGGCGGAGGACACGCACGCGGACATCACCTTCCGGCGCAACGTGTTCGAGCGGGTCGGGGCGGTGGCGATCAACGCGGGGGGGATCCGCAACCTGCGGCTCGAGCACAACACCTTCGTCGGCGGGGGGCTGACGGCGGTGGGCCTCTCCGACGTCCCGGGAGCGGCGGTGGTCGCCAACCTGTTCTGGCGCAACCCGCACGCCTACGGGTGCGACGGGTGCGAGGCGGACTACAACCTGATCTGGCCGCACGACTGTTTCTTCGAGGATCCGTTCGTCGAGCCGCACGGTCTGCACCGGGTCGATCCGCTGCTCGTCGCCCCGGAGAACCACGACTTCCGCCCGGCGCCGGGATCGCCCGCCTGCGGCGCCGGGCCCGGCGGCAGCACGATCGGCGCCCTCCCCTGCGACCCCGTCGCCTCCTGCTGGGACCTCGACGGCGACGGCTACGGCCTGCCGACCTCGTCGTTCTGCGCGCACCCCGAGCCGGACTGCGACAACGACGATCCCGAGGCGAACCCGGGGCGCGCGGAAGGGTGCGACGGCAAGGACAACGACTGCGACGGGCTCGTCGACGAGGACTGCGCCGAGCTGCGGCCGATCCTCGAGCTGCACTTCGACGGCGCCGCCGAGGATGCGTCGGCGAACCGTTTCCCGGTGCGGGTCGAGGGGCCGGCGCCGGCGTTCGTGGAGGGACATGCGGGCCGGGCGGCGTCCTTCGACGGCCCGGACGGCGGCTACTTCGTCATCGACGACGACCCGCGGCTCGGCGGCATGGGCCTGTTCACCCTCTCCGTCTGGGCCCGCAAGCGAGCCGCCGACACCGGCGGCACCGTCGTGCTCAAACACGTCTACTACACCCTCGCCCTCGGCGCCGACTCGATCGATGCCTACGTCCAGACCGCGGGCGGCGGGATCGACCTCGACGTCTACCACTTCGCCGCGATCGCCGACACCGCGTGGCACCACTACGCGATCCGGTACGACGCGCGGACGGGCGCCGCCGAGCTGCGGGTCGATGGGGAGGTCGCGGCGAGCGGGTCGGGCAGCGGCTTCGTGCGCTGGGACGCGTGCGATCCGCGGGACCTGGTGATCGGCAAGAACCCGTGGGGCGACACGTTCGCCGGGGAGATCGACGAGCTGGCGCTGTACGACGGATGGCTTCCCTGACCGGCGCGGCGCGTCCGGGGACGCGGGGATCGACCGCGGGGCGATGGAGCGGCGGACGATGAAGTTCAAGGACGGACGGTACCGGCGGATCCGGGAGCAGCTCGCGGTGGAACTGCGCAAGTGCGACGACCCGATCGCGCGGATGGCGACGACCGTCGCCGTGCTGCACCACAAGCAGCCGCACTTCTTCTGGACCGGGTTCTACCGGCTGGCGGGAGGGCGCCTGGTGGTCGGACCATACCAGGGCTCGCTGGCCTGCCAGCAGATCGAGCCCGGCCGCGGCGTCTGCGGAACCGCCTTCGTCCGCGGCGAGACGATCGTCGTGCCCGACGTGCACGCCTTCCCCGGCCACATCCCCTGCGACGCGCGCTCGCGGTCGGAGATCGTGGTGCCGTACCGCGACGCGAGCGGCGCGCCCGCCGGGGTGCTGGACGTCGACGCCCGGACGACGGGCGCGTTCGACGAGGTGGATCGCGAGCACCTGGAGGCGATCGTCGAGCTGGTGTTCCCGCGACGGTGAACCTCCCGCTCCCCCCAACCGGGCCGCTCGGACGTGAACGCGCGTCGGCGTTCGGTCAGACCGGACGCGACGATCCCGGCGAGGCGCCCGCGGCGTCGCCGGGAGGGACGTCGCCGGGGGGAGGCCCGGCCGGCGGGGGCGCGCCGCCGGGCGGCGGCGCCGCGACCGGGGAGGATGCTGGCCGGCGCGAAAGGCGGAAGTGCAGCACGGCCATCGCGGCCAGCGCGACCAGGCCGACGATCTGCGAGGTGGACAGGCCGAGCGCGCCGCCGCGGGGGTCGGCGCGGAAGAACTCGATCCCGATCCGCGCCGCCGCGTAGAGCGCGATCCCGGCGACGAACGTCTCCCCCTCGTAGCGCTTCCGCCGCTCGACCCACAGCGCCAGGAACGCCGCGATCGCCACGCACGCGGCCGCCTCGAAGAGCTGGGTCGGCAGGACGGGAAGCGGCCGGTCGCCGGGGCCGATCAGCCCCTGCTGTCCGTGTTCGATCCAGGCCGGGCTTCCCGCCGGGAAGGTGACGCCGAGGCAGGAATCGGTGACCTCGCCGAAGCAGCAGCCGTTGAGGAAGCAGCCGAGGCGGCCGAAGGCGACGCCCAGGACGACGATCCAGGACAGGGTATCGACGGTGGGCCAGAGCGGGAGCCGGCGGCGGCGGATGAGGACGAAGGCGGCGAGGCCGCCGCCGATCAGGCCGCCGTAGTAGGTGTAGCCGCCGGCGAACAGGTTGATCCAGGCGAAACAGTTGCGCTCGGTCGGCACGCACCCGACGTACCGGCGCAGCTCGTCGTACTGCGGGATCCCGTGCAGCTCGCGGCAGTAGCCGGAGCCCACGCGCCACGAGTCCCAGAACACCTGCGACGGGTCGGTGCAGATGTGGACGTACTCCATCAGGTAGCCGTCGACCAGGACGTGCATCAGCTTCGCCCCGACGACGCCGGCGACGGCGATCCACAGGGCGAGGTCGAGGATATCGTCGCGGTCGAGGTTCCGGCGCCTGGCCCACCGCCAGAGCAGCCACGTGCCGACGACCATGCCGGCGGCGACGCAGACGAAGTAGGCGCTGATCTCGATCGTGCCGAGCCACGACCAGCCGGAGTCCCAGCGGAAGACGGTCGGGTGCACGGATCAACCCTCTCCGGGCGGGCCCGGGGGAGCCTCCTCGGTCCCCGCGGCTCGCCCGGCGCCTTCGGCGGTGGCGGCGGATCGCGGGTCGAACAGCGAATCGAACACGAGCAGGGCGACGCCGACGGTGATGCCGACGTCGGCCACGTTGAACGTCGGCCAGTGGGCGCCGGCGACGTGCCAGTCGATGAAATCGATCACGTAGCCGAGCCGGACGCGATCGAGGAGGTTGCCGACGGCGCCGCCGAGGATGGCGGGGAAGGCCCAATCGACCCACGGCCGCCGGATCGCCATCCGCCGGCGCAGCCAGACGAGGAACGCGACGGCGGCGAGGGAGCTGCAGACGAAGAACGGCATGCGGAACCACTCGGGAGCGCCCGCGAACAGGCCCCACGCGCCGCCGCGGTTCTCGCGGTAGAGCAGGTCGAAGAAGCCGGGGATGACCGGCGCGGGGCCGACCAGGCCGTGCCAGACGACGAGGAGCTTGGCGGCCTGGTCGAGGATCACCCAGAGGAGGGTCGCGGCGGCGAGGCCCGGGGCGGGCAGCGGCGGGCGGAACATGGCGCGCTCAGCCCTTCTTCCCCTTGCCCGCCGGCTGCTTCTCCGGTTTCTTCTCCGGGCGCTGGAGCAGGGCGTCGAGCAGCACGAGGCCGATCCCGACGACGATCGCGATATCGGCGACGTTGAAGGTCGGCCAGTGCGCGCTCTTCCAGTGCAGATCGATGAAATCGATCACCTCGTTGAAGCGGATCCGGTCGATCAGGTTGCCGACGGCGCCGCCGATCAGCAGCCCGAGCGCCCACTCGTAGAGCCGGCGGCGTTCGGGCATCCGCCGGTAGAGCCAGATCATCGCGGCGACGGCGCCGACGGCGACGAAGATGAAGAAGGCGCCGCGGGCGCGGGGGCTCCAGTCGCGGAAGATCGAGAACGCGGCGCCCGGATTGCGGGCGTAGCGGAAGGCGAGGTGGTCGTCGAGCAGGGTGATCGTCTGGCCGGGGCGCTCCTTGAGGTCGGCCTCGGCCCAGGCCTTCGTCGCCTGGTCCAGCACGACGATGCCGACGGCGAAGGCCGCCAGCAGGATCCAGCCGCGCTGCTTGGCCGTGAGCGCCATCGGCTAGCTCCCCGTCCCCGGCCCGGCGAGCACGCGGGCGCAGCGCCCGCAGACGTCGGGATGTCCGCGGTCGGCGCCGACGTCGGGGCGCCGGTTCCAGCAGCGGGCGCACTTGGGCGCCGCGGCCGGGACCGCCTCGACCGCCAGTCCGTCCCCCTCCCCTTCCTCGACGGCGACCGACGACACGATGAACACCTCGGCCAGCGACGCCGCGTATCGGCGGAGCAGCTCGAGCCGTTCGCCGCGCGCGCGGAGGGTGACGGCGGCGTCGAGCGAGTGGCCGACGCGGCCGGCGCGGCGCAGCTCCTCCAGCGCCCGGGTGACCTCGGCGCGCACCGCGCGCAGGGCCGCCCAGCGTTCGAGCAGCGGCTCGTCGTCCAGCGCCGGGTCATGCTCGGGCATCCCGGCGAGGAAGACGGAATCGGGGGCGTCCGGGTCGCGCGGCAGGTGCTGCCAGACCTCCTCGGCGGTGAACGAGCCGATCGGAGCGAGCAGGCGCGCCAGGTCGGTGGCGATGCGGTGGATGACCGTCTGGGCGCTGCGCCGCTGCCGCCCCCGCGGGGCTTCGCAGTACAGGCGGTCCTTGACGACGTCGAGGTAGAACGTGGAGAGGTCGACGGCGGTGAGGTCCAGGGTCTGGTGGACGATCTGGTGGTAGTTGTAGGCCTCGTAGTTCTCGCGGGTGCGCCGGACGAACTGGTTGAAGCGGGCGAGGGCCCAGCGGTCGAGTTCGAGCAGTTCGGCGGGGGGGAGCGCGTCGGCCGGCGTGAAGTCGTACAGCACGGAGAGCAGGAAGCGGAAGGTGTTGCGGATCTTGCGGTAGGCGTCGGAGAGGCGGTCGAGCAGGGCGCCGGAGAAGACGATGTCGTCGCGGAAATCGGCGTTGGCGGTCCAGAGCCGGAGCAGCTCGGCGCCGTACTTGCGCAGCACCTCGTCCGGCTCGATGAACGAGGAATCGGTGCGGCCCTCCCGCTTGCGCTTCTCGATCTCGCTCTTCGAGTACGGCCGGCCGGTGTCGTCGACGACGAAGCCGTGGGTCAGCACGGCGCGGTAGGGCGCGGCGCCGCGCACCCCGACGCCGGTGAGCAGCGCGGTGTGGAACCACCCGCGGTGCTGGTCGGAGCCCTCGAGGTACAGATCGACCGGCACGCCGAGGCGCGGGTCGTCGGCGCAGACGGCGTACCAGGAGACGCAGGACTCGAACCACACGTCGAGGATGTCGGGTTCCTTCTCGAGGCGGGTCGAGCCGCACCGGCGGCACTTCGTGCCCGCGGGGAGCAGTTCCGCGGCGGGCCGCGCGAACCAGGCGTCGGACCCCTCCCGGGCGAAGATCCCGGCGACGTGGCGCAGCGCGCCGGCGTCGACCAGCGGTTCCTCGCAGTCCGCGCAGCGGAAGAAGCAGAGCGGGACGCCCCAGACCCGCTGGCGGGAGATGCACCAGTCCGGGCGGCTCTCGATCATCCCGCGGATGCGGTTCTCGCCCCACGGCGGGATCCAGCGCACCCGGCCGATCTCCTCGAGCGCCGCCTTGCGGATGCCGGTGGTTTCCATCGAGATGAACCACTGGGGGGTGGCGCGGAAGACGATCGGCTCCTTGCAGCGCCAGCAGTGCGGATAGCTGTGGGTCAGTTCCTCGCCGGGCCGGTTGGCCAGGCGGCCCGTCTCGTGGAGCAGCCGGACGATCGGCTCGTTCGCCTCCCAGACCTTCCTTCCCGCCCAACGTTCGACGTCGGGGGTGAAGCGGCCCTCGGCGTCCACGGGGGCGTAGGCATCGAGGCCGTACTTCTGGCCGGTGAGGTAGTCCTCGGCGCCGTGCCCCGGCGCGGTGTGGACGCAGCCGGTGCCGGCGTCGAGGGTCACGTAGTCGGCGAGGACGATGACGCTCCGGCGATCGAGGAACGGGTGCCGGCAGGCGAGCCCCTCGAAGACGCGCCCCGCGACCCGCTCGCCCTCCGGCCGCAGTTCGACCTTCAACGCCTCGGACACCGCCCCGGCGAGCATCTCGGCGAGCAGGACGCGGCCGCCGCGGAAGCGGTAGAAGCGGTAGTCGAACTCCGGGTGGAGCGCGATCGCCAGATTGGCCGGGAGGGTCCACGGGGTGGTGGTCCAGATCACCACGGAGGTCGGCGTGCCGTCGGGCTGCAGGCCGGCGTGGGCGAGGAACCGTTCCGGTTCGAGGCACGGGAAATCGACGTAGATCGAAGGCGAGGCGTGGTCCCTGTACTCGACCTCGGCCTCGGCGAGGGCCGTGCGGCACGAGGCGCACCAGTAGACGGGGCGCCGGCCGCGGTAGATCGCGCCGGCCTCGGCGAAGGCGGCCAGCGCCCGCACGATCGCCGCCTCGTAGGCCGGCTTCATCGTCAGGTACGGCTCCTCCCACAGGCCGAAACCGCCGAGCCGGCGGAACTCGCTGCGCTGCACCTCGATGAACTTCTCGGCGAAGGCGCGGCACTCGCGGCGCACCTCGAGCGGGTCGCGGTCGGCGGAGCGCCGCTTGCTCTCCCGCTCGACCGCCAGCTCGATCGGCAGCCCGTGGCAGTCCCAGCCCGGGATGTACAGCGTGTGCCGGCCGGCCATCGAGTGGTACTTGACGACGAAGTCCTTCAGCACCTTGTTCAGGATCGTGCCGTAGTGGATGTGCCCGTTGGCGTAGGGCGGGCCGTCGTGGTGGACGAACGGCGGCCGGCCGGCGGTGCGTTCGAGCATGCGGGGGTAGACGCGGCGTTCTTCCCAGAACGCGAGCCTCTCCGGTTCGCGCTTGGGCAGGTCGGCCTTCATCGGGAAGTCCGTCCGCGGCAGGCACAGGGTGTTCTTGTAAGCGTCGTTGGCCATGGTTTCGCGCGCGTCCCGCCCCCCAGGACCGGCGGACCCTAGCACGCCGTCGCGCGGTCGTTCAAGGCGCGGCCCCGGCTCGGCAGGGGGCGTGGTTGCGGGCGTGGGCGCGTTCTTGGTCGCGCGTCGTCGCGGGAGAGTCCTCGCCGGCGCGCCGCACGCTCCTCGGCACGGAGGGAAGAGCTGGGCGCACGCCGGGTTCTGCGAGTATGCTGCCTCGCGTGCCGCACCGCCCGGCCGACCTCGTCCGCCGACACGGCCCCGAGCTGGCTGCCGCGGTGCTCGCCGGCCTCGGCCTGCTGGCGTTGTGGGTTCCGGCCGAGCTCCCGATGGTCGATCTGCCGCAGCATCAGGCGTTCGCGGCGGTGCTGGAGGGGCTCGGGCGAACGCCGCCGGACCCCGCGGTGGCTCCGTTCTGGCGCGACCGCGGCGGTCCGGCGCTCTACGGAGCGGCGTACTACCGCGGCGCGGCCCTCTGGGGGGATCCCGGCGCGGCGGCGCGCTTCGGGTTGAGCCTGGCGCTGGCGCTCTGGACCGCCGGCG
>JAAZOP010000016.1 GCA_012797735.1 Myxococcales bacterium | reverse complement strand
GTCGGGTCGGGGCGGAGGAGGTACCTGCGCTCGATGCACCTGCGGGAGATGAGGTACGTAGAGCCCGGAATGATTCGTCGAGGCAGAGACACGCGACCTCCTGCGTCCGGCGATGCGAAGGGCGTGCCCGGCGTGACCCCTTGAAATCAAAGGGAAGTGATCGGCGGAATTCGTCGGCCCGACGGCGCCCGCCACTTTCCGCCAGGGCGGGGAGCGATCGCCAGGGTCGCAGCGGTCCGACCCGGAATCGGCGAATAGGCAGCCAGCCTCAGGGCGGGAAGCGGTGCAACCGACCTCCGGTAGGCCGCTGGAGCGCTGCGGCTAGGCGAAACGAGACCGTCTTGGCCGACTAGCCTGGGATGGGTGGTTCCTGCTACCGTGGTTCGCATGAAGCTGTCCGCTACCGTCGGGAACCGCTCCTGGGGGTTTCCCGACCTGCGCACCGTGCTGGGCAAGGCCAACGAGCCCAAGTCCGGGGACGCGCTCGCCGGCGTGGCGGCCGAGAACGGCACCGAGCGGGTCGCGGCGCGGAGGGTGCTGTCCGAACTGACGGTGCGTGACCTCCGCGAACATCCCGCCGTCCCCTACGAGCAGGACGAGGTGACGCGCGTCATCCAGGACGGTATCGACTCCACCGTCTACACCGAGGTCTGCGACTGGAGTCTGGCACAACTCCGCGAGCATGTACTCTCCGCGAGCACCACCGGCGACGACCTGCTGCGGCTTGGACGCGGCCTGACCAGCGAGTGCATTGCGGCCCTCGCCAAGCTGATGTCGAACCTCGACCTCGTCGCCGCCGCTTCCAAGATCCGCGTCGTCACCCACAACAACGCCACGGTGGGCCTGCGGGGTCGGCTCTCCGTGCGCCTCCAGCCCAACCACCCCACCGACGACCCACGCGGCATCCTCGCCTCGACGATGGAAGGTTTGGCCTGGGGTAGCGGCGACGCCCTGATCGGTGTCAACCCCGTCACCGACACTCTCGACGCAATGCGCCGGGTCCTCGACACCCTCCACGACTTCACCCGAGCCCACGGTATCCCGACCCAGCACTGCTGCCTGGCCCACGTCACCACCGCCATGGCTGCGATCCGCGCCGGCGCTCCGGTCGATGTCCTGTTCCAGAGCCTCGCCGGCAGCGAGATCTCCTGCCGCGCCTTCGGCATCAGCGTCGCACTGCTCGACGAGGCGAAGGCGCTGGTCGACGAGCGCGGGACGGCGGCCGGGCCGCATCGGATGTACTTCGAGACCGGCCAGGGCTCCGCCCTTTCCTCCGGCGGCCACCACGGCCACGACCAACTGACGCTCGAGGCCCGCTGCTACGGCCTCGCCCGGCGCTACCAACCCTTCCTCGTCAATACCGTCGTCGGTTTCATCGGTCCGGAGTACCTGTACGACGGCCGCCAAGTGATCCGCGCCGGTCTCGAAGACCACTTCATGGGCAAGCTCCACGGACTGCCGATGGGGTGCGACGCCTGCTACACCAACCACATGGAGGCCGACCAGAACGACCTCGAGAACCTCGCCGTTCTCCTCGCCGCCGCCGGCGTCAACTACTTCATGGGCCTCCCCCTCGGCGACGACGTCATGCTCAACTACCAATCGACCAGCTTCCACGACAACGCCGCCCTTCGCGAGACGCTCGGACTCCGCCCCACGCCCGAGTTCGAAGCGTGGATGGAGCGGATGGGACTGATGAGCCACGGCCGCCTGACCGGTCTCGCCGGCGACGCCCGGGTCTTCCTCGGGGGAACCTGACCATGGACGAACGCGAGTTGCGGGAGTTGGTGCGTGCCGTGGTGGCCGAGGCGACCGGCCGGGACCTGACGCAGTCGACCGGACACGACGGAGCGAGCGCGACCGCATCCAGGATCCCGAGGGAGGAAGCGGACCCGTTGGCGGCGAGGATCGCGACGTGGACCGGGCGACCGATCGCCTTGCCGGCCCCGCGTGGAACGTTCCGGCCGGAAGGCGACTGGACGTTCTACCGTTCCACCACCCCCGCGCGGCTCGGTGTCGGACGGGCCGGCACGCGCCTGCGCACCGGGACGCTGCTCGAGTTCCTCGCCGACCACGCCGCGGCGCGCGACGCCGTCTGGTCGTCCGTCGAGCCCGACTTCCTCGCGCGCCTGGGGCTGGTCCCGCTTCGGAGCGCCGCCGCCGACCGGAGGGAGTTCCTCCTCCGCCCCGACCTGGGCCGGAAGCTCGCCCCCGCCTCGGCCGAGCGGGTGCGGCGGGAGGGGACGCGCGGGGCGAGCGTCCAGATCGTGACCTGCGACGGACTGTCGGCCGCGGCCCTCCGGGCCAACCTCCCGATTCTCCTCCCCGCACTCGTCGCCGAACTCTCCCGCCAGGGCGTCGCGCCGGCGACAATGTTCTTCGTGGAGCACGGGCGGATGGCGGTCGGCGACGAGGTCGGCCGGCTGGTCGAGGCCGAGGTGCTGTGCACGATCGTGGGCGAACGGCCCGGGCTCAAGACCGCCGAGTCGCTCGGCGCCTACGTCACCTATCTCAAGGTGCCGCAGATCCACGAGGCGCGGCGCAGCATGATCTCCAACATCCACGCGGGCGGGCTGCCGCCGGCCGAGGGCGCGCGGCAGGTCGCCGCGCTCTGTCTGCGGGCGCTCCGCGAACGGCGCACCGGCGTGGACCCGGGCGCGACATGATCCTCGACCCGATCCGCCCCGAAGTGCCCGCGGCGCGCGTGATCCCAAACGCGGCGCCCGATCTGGCGCGCCGGCTCGAGCTGCCGGAAGGCCGCGCTTCGCTCGGCCTGCTCACCTGCACCTCCGACGACTGCCTCTTCGCCGCCCTCGACGAGGCGACCAAGTGCGCCGACGTCGAGGTGGTGTACGCGAGGAGTTTCTACGCCGGCGCCGCCCACTCCTCGGGGCCGTTCTCGGGCGAGGCGATCGGTCTGCTCGCCGGCCCGACACCGGAGGAGGCGGCCAGCGGCCTGCAGGCCACGATCCGCTACCTGCGTGAACGCGCCTACTTCGTCGCCGCGAACGACGAGGGCACGCTGGCGTTCTTCCCGCACGTCATCCCCAGCGTCGGCCGCTACCTGGCGCGGATAGCGGGCGTTTCCGCGGGTGCGTCGTTGGCCTACCTGATCGCACCGCCGATCGAGGCGCTGTTGGGCCTCGATGCGGCATTGAAGGAGGCGCAGGTCGAACTGCGCGTATTCTACGGACCGCCGTCCGAGACGAACTACGGCGGAGGGCTGCTCACCGGCGAACAGACGGCCTGCGAGGCGGCGGCGCAGGCGTTCCAGCGCGCCGTCCTCGACCTCGCCCGCCGGCCCCGGCAGGTCGCCGCCGCCGAT
>JAAZOP010000184.1 GCA_012797735.1 Myxococcales bacterium | reverse complement strand
GTCGGGGATGTCCGCATCGGCGTCCGTGTCCGGCGCGTCCACCCAGTCGGGGATGTCCGCGTCGGCGTCCGCATCTTCCGTGTCTGCCGTCTCGGTGCGGTCCGCGGCCTCGGGTCGATCGGGCCAGTCCGGCGTCGAGACGTCGGCGTCGGGTTCGAGTTGCCAGGGGTAGGACTGCCAGCAACCGGCGACGAGCACGGCCGTGAGAATCGCGAGAAGGAAGCGCTGCATGATCACCCCCTTCGTCGGGTCAATAGCCCCAGACGTTCAGCACGTAGCTGCCGGAGCTGCCGGTGGAGTAGCCATCGACGAAAACATAGTAGGTGCCGGCATCGAGGGTCATCTCGATCATCGAGTTGACGCCTTCGCCGGCGTCGTCGTCGCAGGCGATCTCGCGGCCCGGGTCCTCGCAGTCGCCCTGGCGAACGTGGAGGACGGTGTCGTAGCTCGAGCCGTTGGTATCGATGTGGACGAAGCGGCGGCGGTCGAGGCGGCCGATGTAGACGGTGTCGGGGCTGCGGGCGCCGCCGCCGCAGCGGGCTTCGTAGTCGTTGCGCAGGCCACGCGTGCTGCCGGTCCAGGTGCCGCCGAGGCTGACATCGATCAGGGGGTCGCGGCAGGTATCGGCGCCGGAGCCGGGGAGGCAGGCGGGGTCGGCGACGCACTCGTCGTCGGCGCAGTCGGTATCGCCGTCGCAGTCGTTGTCCATCCAGTCGTTGCACCACTCGCGGCCGGTGGGCCAGCAGCAGGCGGGGTCGGTGGCGCAATCCCAGCTGTCGGAGCAGTCGGTGAGGCCGTCGCAGTCGTTGTCGCGCCCATCGGAGCAGACCTCGGTGGAGGGGACGCAGCCGGAGGGGGCGCTGCCGCAATCGGAGTCGCGGCAGTCGACCATGGTGTCGCAGTCGTTGTCCCGGCCGTCGGTGCAGACCTCGGCGGTGCAGCCGGTGCAGGCCGGGTTGCGGCGGCACTCGTAGTCGGAGCAGTCGGTGGTGCGATCGCAGTCGTTGTCGATCCGGTCGTTGCAGATCTCGGGGCCGGTGTAGACGCAGCACATCGGGTCGGCGGCGCAGTCGGGGTCGTCGCAGTCGTAGCGTTCGTCGCAGTCGTCGTCCATGCCGTTGGAGCAGATCTCGGGGTTGCCGGGGATGCAGCAGGAGGGGTCCCAGCCGCAGTCCCAGCGGTCGAGGCAGTCGGTGTAGGTGTCGCAGTCGTTGTCGCGACCGTCGTGGCAGTCTTCCCAGGAGGGGACGCAGCAGACCCGGGTGGCGGAGCAGTCGGAGTCGCCGCAATCGACCAGGCGGTCGCAGTCGTTGTCGCGACCGTCGCTGCAGCGGGCGTCAGTGTTCTCGGGGACGCAGGTGACGCAGGCGGGGTTGGCGGCGCAGTCGCCGTCGGAGCAGTCGGTCTGGAAGTCGCAATCGTTATCGATCCGGTCGTTGCAGACCTCGGGGCTCGGACGACAGCAGGCCGGGGCCGAGGCGCAGTCGGGGTCGGCGCAGTCGGTGAGGGTGTCGCAGTCGTTGTCCCAGGCATCGCCGCACATTTCCGGGGACGGCCAGCAGCAGGCGGGGTCGGAGAAGCAGTCGTCGTCCTCGCAGTCGTACATGTAGTCGCAGTCGTTATCGATGCCGTCGCCGCAGATCTCGCGGCTCGGCACGCAGCACTCGGGCGCGAAGGTGCAATCGGTGTCGCGGCAGTCGGTGGCGGTGTCGCAGTCGTTGTCCCGGCCGTCGCGGCACACCTCGGGATAGCACCCGGTGCAGATCGGGTTGCGGGAGCAGTCGAAGTCCGAGCAGTCGGTCTGCATGTCGCAGTCGTTGTCGAGGCGGTCGTTGCAGACTTCCGGGCCGGTGTAGACGCAGCAGAACGGGTTGGAGCGGCAGTCCGGGTCCTCGCAGTCGTACAGCGTGTCGCAGTCGTTGTCCCGGCCGTCCATGCACAGTTCGGGGGACGCCACGCAGCAACGCGGGTCCCCGGCGCAGTCCCGGGTGTCGGCGCAATCGGTGAGCGTGTCGCAGTCGTTGTCCAGGCCGTCGCTGCAGACCTCGCGCGCGGGGACGCAACAGGCCGGCGTCGAGGCGCAGTCGCGGTCGGCGCAATCGATCAGGCGGTCGCAGTCGTTATCGGTGCCGTCGGTGCAGATCTCCGGCACGCAGACGATGCAGGCCGGGTCGGCCGCGCAGTCGCCATCGATGCAGTCGACGAGCAGGTCGCAGTCGTTGTCGCGACCGTCGTTGCAGACCTCGCGGACCGGAACGCAGCCGCAGGCGGGGGCGCCCGCGCAGTCGGTGTCGCGGCAATCGATGGTCGTGTCGCAGTCGTTGTCCGCGCCGTCGGTGCAGATCTCGGGCGTGCAGACGATGCAGACCGGGTCGCCGACGCAGTCGGGGTCCGAGCAGTCGGTGCGGCCGTCGCAGTCGTTGTCCCGGCCGTCGCGGCACCCCTCGCGGGCGCCGGGGTGGACCGTCGCGTCGGCGTCGTCGCAGTCCGTGCCGCCGCACCCCAGCGCGCCGTAGGTGTCGCGATCGTCGTCGCGCGGGGTGTAGCGGCACGCCCGCTCGGACTCCACGCAGGTATCGACGGTGCAGGCGTTGCCGTCGTCGCAGTTCCGGACGGTGCCCGCCCGGCAGCCGACGCCGGCGACGCAGGTCTCGTCGCCGTTGCAGTAGGAGTCGTCGGCGCAGGCGGCGTCGTTCGGCCGGTTCACGCAGGCGTCGGCCGTCTCGTCGCAGGAATCCGCGGTGCAGGGGATGCCGTCGTCGCAGACGCGCGCCGCTCCCGGCCGGCAGAACCCGCCCAGACAACGCTCCTCCCCGTCGCACCACAACCCGTTCGAGCACTCGACGTCTGTCGTGCACGGCGAAGTGCCGACGCAGCCGCCGGCGTCCGGGTCGCAGATCTCGCCGTACGGGCAGCGCGCGTCGTCCGGCGTGTGCACGCAGTCGCCGGTGTCCGGGTCGCAGGCGTCGAGGGTGCAGGCGATGCCGTCGTCGCAGTTCCGCGGGGCGCCGGCCCGGCAGCGGCCCCGCACGCACTCCTCGGGGCCGTTGCAGGCGTTGCCGTCGTCGCATTCCGCCGACACCGTGCACTCGGGCGCCGGCGCCTCGCCCCCGTCGGAGAACATCCCGGGCTCGTCTTCCATCATCGAACGGCCGCAGCCCGCGGCCAGGACCGCCAGGACGAGCCACAACGCCGGAGCACGCCTCATCGCACACCTCCCCGTCCCGGGCGCCGGCCTGCGAGTCCCGGCCCGGAACCCCTCCCGCCGCCGGAACGCGACCGTGCCCGAGCTTCGGCCGGACGTAGGGTAGCATGGACGCATACTTTGTCGAGTTATCCCGCGACGCCGTTCCGGCGGAACCTGCACGCCCGCTCAGGCCCGTCCGCCGCATCGGATCGCCGTCTTGCCGCAGGCCGCACGCCGCCGTAGGCTTCCAATCATGACATCCGTCCGGACGATGCCCTCCCTGTTCCGCGGCCGGCAGTTGGCGGCCGCCGCGCTCGCCGCGTGGTTCGCGGGCGGCTGCGCGGAGACGCCCGACCCGGGGCCGTGCGCCGGCATCGCCTGTTCCGGCCACGGCTACTGCGTGGCTTCGGCCGGCTCGGCGTACTGCGTCTGCGCCGCCGGTTTCCATCCGGCCGGGATGGAGTGCCGGCCCAACGACCCGACCGACCCGTGCCGCGACGTGGACTGCGACGGGCACGGCCGCTGCGTGCCGCTCGACGGCGTCCCCTCCTGCGACTGCGACCCCGGATTCGAGGCGCTGGGGGCGTTGCACTGCGCGCCCGCCGGCGGGGCGGACGCGGATGCGGACGCCGATGCCGGCGGCGAAACGGTCGGACCCGACGGCGGCTGCCCCGCGGCGTTGACGGAGTGCGAGGGGCGGTGCGTCGACCTGTACGCCGACCCGCAGCACTGCGGCGCGTGCGGTCACGCCTGTCCGGGAGGGTTGCACGCCACGGGGACGTGCGCGGTGGGGAACTGCTTCCTGACCTGCGAGCCCGGCTGGTCGGACCTCGACGGGGTTCCCGGCTGCGAGGCTCCGTGCGCGGCCGGTTCCCCGACCGAGACCTGCAACGGGCTCGACGACAACTGCAACGGGGCGACGGACGAGACGTTCGCCTGCGCGGCCGGCGCCCTGACCGTCTGCACGACGCGCTGCGGAACGCCGGGGACCGGCGTGTGCTCCGCGGCCTGCGCGCCGCCGGATGCCGCCTCGTGCCGTCCGCCGGCCGAGGTGTGCAACGGGGCCGACGACGACTGCGACGGCGCCGCGGACAACGGCTTCGACTGCACGCCCGGCGCCGCCGGCTCGTGCGCGACGAGTTGCGGTTCGACCGGTGCGCGCACCTGCGGCCCGGACTGCCGGTGGGGCGAGTGCGCGGCGCCGGCCGAGGTGTGCAACGGGGCCGACGACGACTGCGACGGCGCGACCGACGAGGGGTACCGGGTGTGGAGCTGCCCGGTCAACGGGACGCGCAACCCCGACCTGGCGACCTGCAACTCGGGCTGCGTGGAGTCGGCCGCGTGCGGCCCGGCGCCGCTGTCGGTCGCCGGCACGGTCACCCTGCGCGTCTGCGACTGGGAAGGCTCCTGCTCGCCCAACTACTTCATCGACCGGATCGTCGCCTCCGGCAACACGATCTCCATCCAGCAGTCCTCCGGCTGGAGCGGCTGGACCGACATCGGTTCCATCACGCTGGCGCCGACCGGACTGGTCTGTCCGCTCGACGCCGGCCTCCCCTGCTCCGGCGGCACCTGCTCGCGCCGCGCGAGCTGCGTGGAGGTCTCCGGCTGTCCGTGAGCCGCGGGGTTCAGGGGGTGCCGACGAACAGGACGTAGCCGCCGCGCGGTGCGGCGCCCCACGCGGAGACCGCGACGAGCACCGCGCCCGCGGCGCCCGCCTCCGCCTCGACCTGCGAGAACAGCGTCTCCGAGCCGGCGACGTCGTCGTTCTCGGCGAGGAGCGCGCCGCCGGGGTCGCGCAGCCGCAGCACCGTGTCCAGGGCGGCGCCCGCCCCAGGACCGGTGAACGCCACCACCCGCGTGCCGGGCGGCACGACGACGCGGTACAGGTCGAGCGCATCCGGGCCGGTGCCGGTGCTGCGGTCGAGGGCGCCGCGGACCACGGCGCCGGTCTGTCCCGTGTCCCAGACCACGGGCTGGGCGGTGGCCGGCGTGTCGTTGCCGATCGCAGCCTCGAGGAGGCTCGCCGCCGGCAGCGGACGGAGGTCGAGACGGTAGGCGAAGTCCGCGCCGCCGGCACCCCAGCGGTCGGCGGCCTGGATCCTCCCGCCCAAGCCCTCGGCGAAGACGAGGACGGCGGCCGCGCCGCCCCGGTCGGGGGCGAGCGTCCGCAGGATCCGCGCGCCGGCGGCGTCGGAGAGGCAGGCCAGCGGCTGGAACAGGTCGGCGGGCGGGGAGAGGTCGGTCAGTTCGAGCGCGAGGGGCAGGACGTCGGGAGCGGCGAAGGTCCAGGTCGCGGCGGTTCCGCCCGTGGCGGCGACCGCGTCCACGGAGACGGGTGCCGCGAGAACGCCGAGGTCGGTCGCGGACGGGGCGGCGGCGACGGTGACGCGCAACCGATAGGCCG
>JAAZOP010000183.1 GCA_012797735.1 Myxococcales bacterium | reverse complement strand
GCCCGCAGGTCGGAGAACCCCTTGTGCACGCCGGCCAGGATCACGCCGTCGCCCGTCGGCACGACGAGCGCGTCGGGGGCGCGCCGGCCGAGCTGCTCCCACAGTTCGAAGGCGACCGTCTTCTTTCCATCGATCGTGTACGGGTTGTAGGCGGTGCTCCGGTTGTACCAGCCGAAGGCGCGCGTCGCCTCGAGCGACAGGGCGTAGGCGTCGTCGTAGGTCCCGGCGACCGGGACGACGGTCGCGCCGAACACCAGCATCTGGGTCCGCTTGGCGATCGGCGAGGTCTGCGGCACGAGGATCACGGCGCGCAGGCCGACCGCCGCGGCCATCGCGGACAGCGCCACGGCGGCGTTGCCGGTCGAGGCGGTCGTGATCGTGTCGCGGCCCAGTTCGCACGCCTTGCCGACCACGACGCTCGAGGCGCGGTCCTTGAGCGACCCGGTGGGCAGCCCGGTGTCGTCCTTGAGCACCAGGCCGGGCAGCCCCAGCTCGCGGGCCAGCCGCGCCGGACGGTGCAGCGGCGTGGGGCCGACCGGCAGCGGCGGCAGGAGGTCGGGCGAGGCCAGCGGCAGCAGGGCGTGCCAGCGCCGCGCGTCGGGGAAGGCGGGGTCCGGGAACGGCGCGCCCGGCCGGTCGAACTCGACGCGCAGCACGCCGTGCGGGGCGTGCCCGGGCGGTCCCGACCCGGCGCAGTCCGGACACAGGTAGTCCACCGCCGCGGGGTCGAACGACCGGCCGCAGTCGGTGCAGACGAGACGGTACGACGTCATCGGGGCTCCTTTGCGCCGCGGGCGAAACCGCGGGAGCGGCGCCGAGAGTAGTGCGTCGGGCCGCGGCTGTCGACGTCGGCGCGCCGGTCGCGCCGGTCCTCCCGGCGGGCCGGGCGGGGCGCGGCGGGCCGGGACGCGGCGGAGCCGGTCGGGCGACCGGTGTCGGCGATCCCAGCGTGGAGCAACCCCGTCCGGTCCCGCCTCCCGGCCTCGGACGCCTCCTCGACACGCTCTTCCGCCGGGCGTGGTAGAGTGGAGGTCGGAGGAGCAGGGGTGTGATGGCCCGGCGAATCGCGCGAGGGTGGCCGGCGGCGGCCTGCGGTGCGCTGCTCGCCGCGATCGCCACGCCGGCGGCGGCCCAGGAGGTCGTGGTCCTTCCGGACGGCGCTCCCGCGACGCTCCAGGCGGCGCTGGACGCGGCGCGCGCGGCGACGGCCCCGACGGCGGTCGTCGTGCCCGCCGGCCGGTGGGATTGGGGCACGGGCCGCGTGGTGGCGGGTGGGCTGCGGGACGTCGTGGTGATCGGTCTGGGTGCCGATCGATCCCGGTTCGTCCGCACGACCGATTGCCCGGGCGGGGCGATGGTGCAGATCGAGCGGTCGAGCCGCGTGCGGGTCGCGGAGCTGGCCTTCGACGGCTGCGACGCGCTGACCGAGCGGAACGCGGACGGGGACTGGACGCGGCCGATCGGCCTCCAACTCGTCGATGTCGATGACCTGCGCGTCGATCATTGCTCGTTCCGCGACTTCGGCTGGGCCGGCGTGCGCACCAACGGGGACCGCGACGGCTGCCGCGGCGTGATCGACCACTGCGACTTCACGCGGATGTACATCGACGAGATGGCCGCCCGCTACACGCTCGGCTACGGCGTCGCCGTCTCCGGCCTCGGGGTGCTCGAGGGCGTCGGTTTCGGCTCGCCGGACGCCACGTTCGTCGAGGATTGCACGTTCGACCGCGCGCGGCATGCGATCGCGGCCGGCGGCGGGGCGCGCTACGTCTTCCGGCACAACGACGTGACGGCGAACCGCCTGTCGCACGCGGTGGACGCCCACGGCCAGGAGGGGGCGGCCGCGGTCGGCACGGAGTGGGTCGAGGTCTACGAGAACGTGATCCACGACCCGGAGGCGCCGACGGCGGCGGTCCGCATCCGCGGCGGCCGGGGGGTCGTCTGGGGCAACACGATCCGGGACTACACATACGCGGTGTCGTTGTGGGAGGAGACGCCGCAGCCGACCGGACCGGTCCACATCTGGGGCAACCACCTCGGCCCCGGCGTCACCCGCCTCGGGGACATCCGGGGCAGTCCCGACGCGCGGGACGCGGCCCCGTCCGGCTACGCCGCCTACCGCTATCCCCACCGGCGGGTCGTCGAGCTGCAGGCGCGCGCGGGGCCCGATCAGGACGCGGTCGCCGGCGACGGGGGGACCGCCGCCGTGTACCTCGACGCCGGCGCGTCCTCGGCCGAGGACGGGTCGATCGTCCGCTACCGCTGGTACGACGGCGACGTCCCGATCTCGAGTTGCGTGCGCGACGTGGTCGAGCTGGCGCGCGGAGCGCACGCCGTCGTGCTCGCGGTCGAGCGCGACGACGGGCGGGTCGAGTTCGACACCGCGCACGTGCGCGTGGGGACCGACGCGCCGCTGGTCTCGAGCGGAACGTGGCCCGACCGCTGGTTCGTCCCGCTGGTGGGGCGCGGCACGATCGAGGTCCTCGCCACCCCGCGCGCGGCGCCGATGAACGGGTACGTCGGGTTCACCGGCCGCCGCCGCGTGGCCGGTCACGAGGATCACGCGATCCTCGTGCGCTTCAACCCCGACGGCCGGATCGATGCCTACGACGGCGCCGCCGGCTATCGCGCCGACGCCGTCCGGGAGTACCGGCCGGACGTCCCGGTGCGCATCACGATCGACGTCGATCTCGCCGCGCGGCGGTACGACGTGCGGGTCGAGGGTGACCTGCTGGCGCGCGGCTTCGCCTTCCGCGCGGACGTGCAGACGGTGGGCCAGATGACGGCCTGGGACGCGAGCGGCGAGCTGTCGGTCGAGGCGTTGCGGGTGAGCGGCGAGGTGGCCGCGCCGGATCCGTCCTGCGGCGGTGGCGCGGACGCCGACGCGGATGCGGACGCGGATGTGGACGCGGAGCCCGATGCGGCGGCGGACGGGGACGACGGGTCGGACGCCGGCGGCGACGCGGGAGCGGAGGTCCCGCCGGGCGACGCCGGCGTCGATGCGGCTGCTCCGGATGCGGCGGCCGGGACGCCGGCGGACGGGGACGGCTGCGGCTGCGCCGTCCCGGGGAGGGGCGGAGCGACCGCGGCCGGTGCGGCCGCCGCGCTGCTCCTGCTCTCGGGGCGGCGGCGCCGGCGCGGCGCGACCGCTCCGTCGCGCCGGGACGTCGTCGGGTGAAAGGGACGGCGAACATGGACGAGCCAAGGCGTCTGCTCCGGACCGGAACGATCCTCGCGCTGCTCGCGGTCGCGGGCTGCGCTTCGACGAGCGCGCCCGCGGACGGCGCGGTCGATCGCGGCACCGCGGACGATGCCGGAGACGTGCCCGCGCCGGACGGCGAGGAGACGGAAGGGTCGGACGGCGGTTTCGACGTCGAGGCGGACGGCGGGTCCGCCTGCACGACCTCGGCGGAGTGCAACGACGGCATCGCCTGCACGGACGACCGGTGCGAGGGCGGACGTTGCGTGCACGAACCGCGGGAATCCACCTGCGAGGACGGCAATGCCTGCACGCGGGGCGAGCGCTGCGATCCGGCGTTCGGCTGCCTGCCGGGCAGTCCGATCGATTGCACGGACGGCATCGATTGCACGCGCGACGAGTGCAGTCCGCTGACGGGCGAGTGCCTCCACGCGCCGGACCATCGGCGCTGCGTGGAGCCCGAGTTCTGCTATCCGGCGGCGGGCGGCTGCGCCCCCGCCCCGCCGTGCGCGACCGATCCCGACTGCGACGACGGAGACCCGTGCAACGGCGTCGAGACCTGCGGGTCGGACCGGGCCTGCGCGCGGGGGACGCCGATCGATTGCGACGACGGGGTGGAGTGCACGCGCGACCGCTGCGACCCGGCGACGGGCACCTGTTCGCACACGCCGCTCGATTCGCGCTGCAACGACGGCGACGTGTGCAACGGCGCCGAGATCTGCGACCCGGTCTGGGGCTGCGAGCCGGGGACGGCGGTCGATTGCGACGACGGCGTCGCCTGTACCGACGATCGTTGCGACTCCGGCACGGGCGCCTGCAGCCACGTGCCGATCGATGCCCGCTGCTCGGACCTGGTGTTCTGCAACGGCCTCGAGACCTGCGACGCGGCCGCCGGTTGCCGTCCCGGGACCCCGCCGTCGTGCGACGACGGCGTCCCCTGCACGGAGGACCGCTGCGACGGTCCGACCGATCGGTGCCTCAGCACCCCCCGCCACGACCGCTGCGACGACGGCCAGTCGTGCAACGGTCAGGAAACCTGCTCGGCGACCGTCGGCTGCCGCCCCGGCATCCCGCGCGCCTGCGACGACGGATTGGCCTGCACGACCGACCGTTGCGATCCGGCCGCCGCCGGAGGCGCCGGCGACTGCGTCTCGACGCCGCCCGACCTGGACGGCGACACCCATGCCGACGCCCGCTGTCTCGGCGACGACTGCGACGATGCGGCCCCCGGCGTCCATCCCGGGGCGACGGAAGCCTGTAACGCGGTCGACGACGACTGCGACACGGAGATCGATGAGCGCTTCTCGTGCGTGCGGGGACAGGTGCGGACCTGTACCGCGAGCGGCGGGTGCACGGGCGCCGAGACCTGCGGGGACGCGTGCACCTGGGGTTCCTGCACGGTTCTCGCCACCGAGGTCTGCAACGGCGTCGACGACACCTGCAACGGCCTGGCCGACGAGACGTTCCCCTGCGTGCTCGGAGCGACCCGCGCGTGCACGCTCGGCGCCTGCGCCGGAACCCAGCGCTGCGTGGCCGGGTGCCTCTGGGGCGCCTGCGAGGTCTCCATCCCGGAGGCCTGCAATGCGGTCGACGACGACTGCGACACGGCGACCGACGAAGACTTCACCTGCGTGCCCGGCCGGACGCAGGCGTGCCGGGTCGGCGCGTGCTCCGGTTCGCAGACCTGCGGCGCCTCGTGCGCCTGGGGCGAGTGCACGCCGCCCGCCGAGATCTGCAACGGGCTCGACGACGACTGCGACGGGGCGACGGACGAGATCTTCGATTGTCGCGCCGGCCAGACCCGGGCCTGCGCGAACGCCTGCGGCGCCGCCGGCATCGAGACCTGCCGCGCGGACGGTTGCACCTGGGACGCGTGCTGCGCCGCGGCGGAGGACTGCGCCAACACCTGCGACGACGACTGCGACGGCGTGGTCAACGACGGCTGCTGCGTCACGGGCGACACCTGCGCGTGCCCGGCGGCGGTGCGGGCCGGCGGCGGCCGCCACACCGGATCGACGGTCGGCCTGACCAACGACTTCGGTTCCGCCAGCTGCGTGTCCGGCACGGCCTCCCCCGACGTCGTGTACCGGTTGGACCTGGCGGCCAGCACGTTCGTCATCCTCGACACGAACGGCTCCTCCTTCGACACCGCGCTCCAGGTGTATCGCGGCGGCACGTGCCCGGGGACCGCGCTGTACTGCGACAACGATTCGGGCCTCGGCAACGCCGCCCTCCTCTACAACACCTTCGCCGCGGGCACCTACTACATCGTTGTCGATGGCTATGGCGCGTCCAGCCAGGGCAACTACGTGCTCAACGTCGCCCTCGGCTCCGGTGATACCTGCACCTCGCCCCGCCAGACCGGCGGGCCGGGAATCTACTCCGGCAGCACCTGCGGCTATCACCACGAGTACGCCTCGTCGGGCTGCGGCGGTACCGGCGAGGACATCGTCTATCGGCTCGACCTCGCCGAGCCGCACACGGTCGTCTTCGACCTCTGCGGGTCGTCCCTCGACTCGGTCCTCTACGTCCGCTCCGGGACGTGCGCTTCCGGCACGCAGCTCGGCTGCAACGACGACGCCGCCGTCTGCGGGAGCGACGCCTCGTTCCTCCGCCTGCCGCTCGCGGCCGGGACCTACCACGTCTTCATCGACGGCTACTCCGGCTCCTGCGGGCTCTACTCGATGGAAATCCGCTACGAGTAGCCCGTCGCGCGAAGGTCGGAGACCGCCGCCGCGCCGGCGTCCGCGGTTGCGTTGCGCGGACCGGCGGACGGATGCTAGGTTGCAGCATGTTGCGCACGACGACCTCGCCGCCGCCGACCGACGCCGCGATCCTGCGGGCCGCCGTCTTCCGCCTCGGCCCACCGCTCGCCGCCGCCGCGCTGCTCGTCGCCCCGGCCTGCGAGGACGACGGGCCGGCCGGCGACGACGTCGTCGACGCGGACGGAGGCGCGGACGCCGACGCGGACGCGGACGCGGACGCCGATGCGGGAGCGGACGCGGACGCCGACGCCGGGGGGCTCGTCGTCACCACGACCGACCTGCCGCCCGCCCGCGTGCAGATCGACTACGAGGTGCGGCTCGAGGCGCGCGGCGCGGCCGGACCTCTCGCGTGGTCGCTGGTCTCCGGCGCGCTGCCGCCCGGCCTGGCGCTGGCGGCGGACGGCACGATCGCGGGCCTGGCCGAGCGATCCGGGTGGTACGGCTTCGAGGTGCGCGCGGACGACGGCACGTCGTCCGACCAGGTCGCCCTGGAGATCGAAGTGCCGCGCGTGCTGCTGATGAGCGGATTCGAGCCGTTCGGGGAGTTCGAGAGCAACTCGTCGTGGGACGCGATCGTCCCGTTCGACGAGGCCCTGGTCGAGGGCCTCGACGTGCGGATCGTGGAGCTGCCGGTGACCTGGGCCGGCGCGTGGGAGCCGCTGGCGGCGGAAATCGCGCGCCTGGAGCCGGATGCGGTGCTGGCCACGGGGCAGGCGGGACCGGAAGGGATGCGCTTCGAGACGGCGGCGCAGAACGCGATGGCGGGCACGGACAACGACGGGGTGACGATGGACGGCGTGCCGATCGTCGAGGGCGGGGCGGCCCGGTTGCGGGCGTCGTACCCGATCGACGAGATGCGCAACGCGATGGACGCGGCGGGGTTCCCGACCCTGATCTCGGCCAACGCCGGCACCTACCTGTGCAACTACGTGATGTACCGGCTGCTCGACCTCCGCGCCTCCGCCGGAGGCGTGCCGGAGGTCGCCGGCTTCCTGCACGTGCCGCCGGTCCCCGCGGAGGGCGGGATGACGGTCGAGGAGATCACGGCGGCCCACCGGGCCGGGATCGCGGCGCTGGCGGCCTGGTTCGAGGCGGGGGGCGGGACGAAGGCCCTGCCGCCCGGGATCGAGACGCCGCCGCGGTACTTCTTCTGACCGGTCCGACGGGATCCGTTCACCCGGGGGGGACCGCCCGGCCGCACAGCGGCCGGAATTCGGCGGCCTCCCAGGCACGGCCTCCGCGTACCCCCCGGATCCCCCGCCCATCGGCTCGGGCGCGGCCCTTGCCGACGCGCCACTCGGTCTCCGGCCCACCGTGCTGGAGGCCGTGAACGGGCACGTCCGACGGAACGTCGCCGCCGGCGGTGTCACCGCGGCGGGCCGCGGCGGACGCGTTGCCAGAGCCGGGCGGCGTGTTCGCGCGCCCGCTCCATCACGGCCCCCTCGTCGACCGTCTGCAGGCGGCGGTGGCGCATCAGGACCCGGCCGCCGGCCACGACGTGCACGATGTGGCGGGCGTCGAGTCCGAACTGGAGGTGGCCGAACAGGTTGGCCGCCCGCAGCGGCGTCGGCGACGGGTAGTCGAACACCACCAGGTCGGCCGGCGCTCCCGGCGCGAGCACGCCGAGACGGGCGCCGAAGATCCGCGAGGCGAGGCGGGCGGTGCCGTCCAGCGCGATCGCGCGCGCCTCGGCCCAGCCCCGGCGCGGGTCCGCCGCGGCGTGCCGCTGGATCAGGCTCGCCACCTTCATCTCGCGCAGCACGTCCGCGGTGTAGCCGTCGGTGCCGAGGCCGACGGTGACGCCGCGGTCGAGCAGGTCGAACACGGGCGCGAAACCGACCGCGTTCCCCATGTTCGACTCGGGGTTGTGCGCCACCAGCGTGTCCGTCCGCGCGAGGAGGCCGATCTCGCGGCGGTCGACATGGACGCAGTGGGCGGCCAGCGTGCGCGGTCCGAGCGCGCCGAAGCGGTGCAGGCGCTCGACGACGCGCAGGCCGTGGCGGCGGACGTTGTAGCGCTGGTCGGCGCCGTCCTCGGCGACGTGCAGGTGGAGCCCGAGCCCCTCCGCCCGCGCCGCCTCGACGCACTCCCCGAGCGTGCGGTCGGAGACGGTGAACAGCGCATGGATGCCGAACATCGCGACGACGCGGTCGGACGGATGGCGGCGGAGCGCGCGGGCCAGCCGCAGGTTCTCCTCGATCCCGGCGCGCGCCGCGGCCGCGCCGTCCCGGTCGCTCACCTCGTAGCACAGCGCCGCGCGCACTCCGACCCGTTCCACGGCCCGCCGCAGCGCGGCCAGGCTGCCGACGCAGGCGTACGGGCTCGCGTGGTGGTCCACGATCGTGGTCACCCCGCAGCGCACGCAGTCGATGAGGCCGACCAGCGCGCTCGTCTCGTGGTCGTCCCGTTCGAGCACCTTGTCCAGCCGCCACCAGAGCCGTTCGAGGATCTGGACGAAGTTGGCGGCCGGTTCGCCGGGCACCGGCATCCCGCGGGCCAGGGCCGAGTACAGGTGCGTGTGGGCGTTGATCAGGCCCGGCAGGATCACGGCATGCTCGGCGCCCAGCGTGCGGGCCGCGCGGGCGCGGCGGCGCAGGTCGGAGTACGGTCCGAGCGCCCGGATCCGGCCGCCGGCGACCAGCACGCCGGCGTGCTCCAGCCTCCGGTGCGGCGTGAAAACGGTGCCGGGACCGACGAGCAGCGGAGGCTCGGCCCGCGCCGACCCGGGGACGCGCGTCCGGTCCGCGGCGCTCACCGCAGCGCCTCCAGGCGGACGCAGCCGGGCACGGGGCAGACCAGGCGGCACAGCCCGCAGCCGACGCACTTCTCGTCGTCGACGTGCGGTGCGCGGTCGGCCTCGGCGCGGATCGCGCGGTGGCCGCCGTCCCGGCAGGCGGTGACGCAGCCGTCGCAGCGGACGCAGAGATCGAGATCGATCCGCGAGCGGATCTTCGTGCCGCGCGGCAGCTCGTCGTGCCCGACGATGTGCGGGAGCGCGCGGCCCACCAGCTCCGTCGCGCGGGCCAGCCCCCGGCGGTCGAGGTAGGCGGCGAGGCCTTCGCACAGGTCCTCGATGATCTCGTAGCCGTAGTGCATCACCGCCGTGCAGAACTGGACGTTGCGGGCCCCGACCGCCATCAGTTCCACCGCGTCGGCCCAGGTGACCGGGCCGCCGGTGCCCGTGATCTGCGCGCCGGTGTGGCGCGCGATCTCGGCGATCGTGCGCAGCGTGATCGGCCGGATCGCCGGCCCCGACATCCCGCTGTAGGTCGTCCGGCCGCCGACGTTCGGATGCGGCACGAGCGTCTCGAGGTCGACGCCCATCAGCGACGGGATCGTGTTCGAGGCGCAGACGCCGTCGGCGCCCGCCTCGAGCACCGCGCGCGCCACCTCCACCACGTCCGCCACCTGCGGCGTGAGCTTGATCACCACCGGGATCCGCCTCGCCGCCTCCTTGACCCACCCGGCGACCGTCCGCGACGCCGCGACGTCCTGTCCCAGCATCGCGCCGGGGCGGCTGCCGAGCGTGCCCTGGGGGCAGGAGAAGGAGCACTCGATCAGGTCGGCGCCGGCGGCCTCCAGGCGCCGCACGAGCTGCTGCCAGTCCTCCTTCTTCGCTCCCATGATCGAAGCGATCACGACCCGGTCGGGGAATTCGCTCTTCAGCGCCGCCACCCGCCGCTCCACGACGTCGATGTGGTGCTCCGAGATCAGATCGATGTTGCCCAACCCGACGACCCGGCGGCCGTCGATTTCGAGCGACGACATCATCGGGTAGGCGAGCGGCACGGGGGTGCCCTCGACGGAGGTCGTCTTGAGCACCGCGCCGGCCCAGCCGGCGCGGAACGCGTCGCGGACCATCTCCAGGTCGTCGGACGGGGGCGCGGCGGCGAGCACGAACGGGTTGGCGAAGCGCACGCCGCAGAACTCGACGGACAGGTCGGCGCGCGGCCGCTCGTACACCTCCTGGCCCGGCGGCG
>JAAZOP010000182.1 GCA_012797735.1 Myxococcales bacterium | reverse complement strand
TCCCCATCTTCCGGTCATCTACCTGCGACCCGAGGCGTGATCCGCGGCGCGCCCTCGCGCGCTGCGGTGCTCGGCCGGCGTTGGCGCGAACGGGTAGGACTGCCGGGATCTGCCCCGAACGCCGAATTCACCGCCGCCGGCTCGCTCGGGCCGGGGCGGGCACCCGGCGCGAAACCTCTCCACCCCCTCCGCGCCGACCTGGGAGACGGGGGAAAACGCCGCCCGAAAGGTCGATGGCACAGGACACCCCAAGCAGTACGGTGTCCACGAAAGTGGATCAACCCCAGACCGAACGAGCCAACCGGACGGCCAAAGCAGCCAAGACATCGCCCGAAACGCGGCCGAAGAAGTCGATGGCACAGGACACTGCCCTCGCTCCAGCCGGATTCCGCGTCGCGAAGGTCGATCGCCGCCCACAACCCGCATCACTCCTGACAGGAGACGCGCTGAACCTCCCGTGCCCAGAGTCCCACTCCATCCACCTGCACCGCCTCCACGAGCACAAGGTCCCCAACCGCCGGAGCCTGCTCACCCCAAAACGGACCCTGTTCCGCTTCAGCGTAACCAGCCAGACCATCGAACCGTACTGTTCGCGCAGCGACCGCGACCTCGGCGCTCCATGCTCCGGCGTCAAGCACCATTGACGAACGCTCGCTGGCGCCCGACGCAACCTCCCACTTGCCGCACAACCGATAGACCTCGCCCTCCACGAAGTCCGCCGGCTTCAGTAGCTCGGCGCCAACCACTGCTAGGCAGTCCCCTTTTGCCGACCAGTCCCCGGCCACCCGACACGCATGAACCCGGGCCAACCACTCCAACGGCCACTTCCTTCCATCCGAACCGAAATCCGCCGACTGCGGTGGCACTCCCTTGCCCAGCCCTCCGCTCTCCCTGACCCACCTCACCCCTTCTGCCGGCAGAAGCGAGACCCCGCACAGCCCGATACCGCGCACGCTAACGACATCCGCTACCACCCAGCGACCAGCGTAGGGTGAGTAGAAGTCAAAGCCTAACCTGCTTTCCGGCGCTGTCACTCGGCCCGCATAAACCCCGACAAGCGGTTCGATACTCACGCTGATGGTCGTGCCATCCTCCTCCAGCAGGAAGACCGGGGCAGCAAGTTGCGAGCTGGATACCCGACCGCAAACGCTCACGCGCCTTCCGTTCTCCACGACGTGCCCCGCCTCCTTGACTGTCAGAGTGCCCCGCGGGCATTCGCCACGGAGCGTCTCCTCCTTTCTGCAATGCAGGCCCCCCAAGCAGACCTGAGCCACAACACAACATGCGGCCAGGTGTACAACCCCGCCGCGCCTAGCCGACGCGCGCTCCACCGCCCGAGTCGGCATCGCAGCCGGACGATTCTCCATTCTCGAGCCCGCTGGTTGACTCACCGACCGCTCTCCGATGCCGGCCGTGACAACAAGGCATCAAGCGCCTCTGCCGGTGTCGTGGCGCCTTCGATTTCGCGCGCGCCCAACCACTCACCGTTGCTGCCGAATATCGGCTCAACGAACGAGACGTCAGTTCCCTTGACGCGTGCGAAGGGCATGACGACATCAGGGCGCTCCGACCAGCGTCTGAGCAGGTCATCACCAAGAGCGTCGTCCGTTGATATGCTAAGGCCGTACTTCCTACCGAAGCCAAATGCCTCGGGATTGTACCGAAAGTCTACGTAGGCACCGCCCTCGCCGGCCGCTTGGCTCCATCTGCCACGGGCGATCGGTGCGTAAAACGTCCACTCTTCGTTGGCAGCAGCGAGGGCGAGAAGTCCGCTGTTGGCCAAGTCGACCCTGCCCGCGTCGCAGGTGAGGAAGATGAACTCCGGATTGGGCCCGATACTAGAATTGGAGGCGGGGGATGGTAGTGTTGGAGCATCAGTTGGCTTGTGCTGGTAGGAGTTGGGTATGGGAGTGGTGCCGACAAAGCCGCTGCCTTCGCCGATGCCCCAAAGGTGATAGGGACTGCCGTGCCCGTGAGCGATCACGCGTGTCAGCTTGCCGTGGCCCTCGAGCACGGATGTCTGTGCGTATAGCTCGATCGCAGCGTTGACGCTCTCTCGCGAGGTCGGGAGGGAGGCGCGATAGGCGTGGTCGGAGCGCGCCTGCCGTTGAGGGCCGAGGGGGTCTTCCGCGTTCGCCGCGGCGGCGGCGGCTTGTAGAAGCCGGTAGGCAGCGGCGAATGCCTCGTTGAGACGTTCTGCCATCGCGCTTGCCGCGCCGTTCGCCAAGCGGTCGGGCAGGTAGTCTCGGCCATCGATGACGAGTGTCGCGTCCAATCCGTCGGGGTCAACGCGTCCGGTGGGGCTGGCGTCGCTGAACCGAAACGGGCTAGAGGTAGCCACCGCGCCAAGGACGACGAGCAAGTCGGGAGCTGTCCATCGTCCAATGGGGGCGAGGTAGTGACGTATGCCGAAGTACGCGAGCCCCACCCCCCGGTCCCTCTCCTTCCCGGTGAACTCGTACCTGCCGACGTCCTTCGCCTCCCACCCCACCGGCGCGACGACCTTCTCCTCGGCGCCGTAGGGGAGCTGGCTGAAGTGGCGGAGGGGGGTGCCGAGGTCGGCGTCGAGCACGATGCCGATGGACGACAGGTGGTTC
>JAAZOP010000181.1 GCA_012797735.1 Myxococcales bacterium | reverse complement strand
TTTGCGAGCAGCGCCTGGGCGTCGGCGAGGAAGCCGGCGGGGTCCCGGGCGAGCTGTTCGCGCAGCAGCCGGCAGGCCTCGTGCTGCCGCAGCGCGGCGGCGAAGCCGGTCGGGTCGGTCGTCAGGCCGAGGTCCCGGATCGCGGCCAGGCGGCCGAGATCGTCGGGAATCTCCAGCAGGCGGTCGACCAGCCGCGCGCGCGCCTCCGGGTCCGCGGCCAGTCGCGGCAGGAGTTCCCGGGCCTGGCGCAACCGGTTGACCAGCTCCTCGCGCAACGCGATCTCCGCGCCGCGCGCGGCCGCCGTTTCGGCCGCCCGTACGGCCGCGTCGGCCGCGGCCGGCGGCAGACCGCGCTCGCGCACGAAGTACTCCCGCAGCTCGTCGCTCGTGATCTCCCGGCCGAGCGCCGCGAAGGCCCGTGCGTCGTCGGTCCGCGCGAATCCGGGCTCGCAGCGGCCGTCGACCAGGCAGGGGGCCAGGCTGTCGGCCAGACGTCGCAGCCGGTCCGCCGCCGCGCGGGTCTCCGCCGTTTCCCGTGCCAGCGCGGCGTCCAGGCCGTCCATCGTCCCCGGAGACGGACGGAGATCGGTTCGGCTCGTCGATTCCATGCGTTCCTCCCTTCGATTTTCCGGCGGCGACTCCGGCCGCCGGCGCATGCATCGCTCGGAAGAGAGGAGGTGTTGCGTGGAAAGGGGAGGACGGGGCCGTGGGTCGCAGGGTCCGGGGTCAGCTCTCGCGGCGGATGATCATCGCCATCGTCACGCCGCCTCCGCCGCAGATCGAAGCGCAGCAGAGTTCCTTGTCGAGGCGGCGGAGCGCGTGGTAGCCGGTGATCAGGATCCGGGCGCCGCTGATGCCGGTCGGGTGACCGAGCGCGATCGCGCCGCCGTGGACGTTGAGCTTCGCGCGATCCCATTTCAGCATCCGCTCGTCCGTCAGCACCTGGGCCGCGAACGCCTCGTTGACCTCCAGGAGATCGATGTCCGCCAGCGTCATCCCGGCGCGCTGCAGGGCCAGCGGGATCGCCACGCCGGGGCCTTCCCCCATGAACCGCGGTTCCACCGCCGCCTCGGACCAGGCGACCAGCGAGAACAGCGGCGTCTTCCCGAGCGCGCGGGCGTGTTCGCGCGTGGTCAGCACGATCGCGCAGGCGCCGTCGGTCATGCCGCACGCGTTGCCGGCGGTCACCGACCCGCCCTCCTTGCGGAAGGCCGGCTTGAGCTTCGCCAGGGTCTCGACGGTGGTGTCGCCGCGGATCGATTCGTCGCGCGCGAAGCGGATCGGCGGACCCTTCTTCTGCGGCACCTCGAGCGGCGCGATCTCGTCGTCGAACCAGCCCTGCGCCTGCGCGTGCGCGGCCTTGCGCTGGCTCTCCGCCGCGAACTCGTCCTGCTCCTGTCGCGAGATCTTCCACTTGTCGACCAGGTTCTCGGCCGTCTCGCCCATGCCGCAGCCGCACGTCGGGTCGATCGAATCGCTCCACCCGTCGAGCAGCGTCTTCGGGCCCATGTGGAACCCCTCGAACCGCACCCCCTTCAGCAGGTACGGGATCGTGCTCATCGAGTCCATTCCGCCCGCGACGACGACCCGCCCATCGCCCAGCAGCAGCGTCTGCGCTCCCAGCGCGACCGTCTTCATCCCCGACGGACAGGCCATGTTGATCGTCTGCGCCGGCACGTGGACCGGGAGGCCGGCGAAGATCGCCGCGCTGCGCGCCGGGTTCGGGCCGTTTCCGGCCTGGCGACACGAACCGTAGTTCACCTGGTCCACCTGCTCGGGGGCCACGCCGGCGCGCGCCAGCGCGGAACGGATGGCGTGGGCGCCGAGGTCGTAGACGTTGGTGTCCCTGAGGGTGCCGCCGAACTTGCCCATCGGGGTGCGGGCCATGCCGATCGCGACGATGTCCTTGATCTCCATCGGGTCCTCCTGCGGGCGCCCGGTTCAACCGAGGAACTGCCCGCCGTCGACGTTGAGCACCTGGCCGGTGACGTGCCGGGCCAGGTCCGAGGCGAGGAAGCAGACGACGTTGGCGACCTCCTCGGGCTTGCCGAGGCGGCCGAGCAGGATCTCCGACAGGGCGAGGTCCTTCACGGACTGCGGCGCCTGGGCCATCATGTCGGTCTCGATCAGTCCGGGCGCCACCGCGTTCACGTTGATCGAGAACTTCCCCAGGTCCCGCGCGCACGTCTTCGTCAGGCCGATGATCCCCGCCTTGCTCGCGGCGTAGTTGGCCTGCCCGAGCTTCCCGCGCTTGCCGTTGATCGAGGTGATCGTGACGATCTTGCCCGACTGCCGCTCCTTCATCTGCGGCGCCACCGCCCGGATGTAGTTGAAGTACCCCTTGAGGTTCGTGGCGATGACCGCGTCCCACTGCTCCTCGGTCATCTTCCAGATCATCCCGTCCCAGTTGATCCCGGCGTTGCACACCAGGATGTCCACGCCGCCCCACTCCTTCGTCACCCGGTCGATCATCCACTGGGCGTCCTTGAAGCTGGCCACGTCGGCCTGGATCGCCAGCGCCTTCGTCCCCGCCGCCCGGACCTGCTCCGCCACCGCCTCGGCCTCCGCCGCGTGCTTGCGGTAGTTCAACGCCACATCCGCCCCGCAGCGCGCCAGCGCCAGGCAGATCGCGTTGCCGATCCCCATCGAGCCGCCCGTGACGACGGCATGCTTGCCCGACAGATCGATCTTCATGGCCCTCTCCCGTTGACCGGTTCGCCGGACGCCCGGACCCCCCGGACGCAGCGCCGCATGCCCTCCATACCCGAGAAGGTGGGACGGCTCAAGGTCGATCGGGCGGTGTCCGCCGGCGAGGGCGGTCCGACGGTCACTCGTACCAGGCGTACGGCGAGCCCTGGCGCAGGCGGATGCGGTAGTTGCCGCGGAGATCCTCCCAGCGCTGCACCGTCCCCGCCGCGTCCGGCCAGCGGACCTCGACCGAATCGATGTCGCAGGCGGCGCCCAGCCCGAAGTGCAGCACGAGGTCGTTCTGCAGGCCGTAGTGGCCGTAGCCTCCGGCGACCTCCTGGACCTGGGTCAGACCGCCGGCCGTGACGGTGACCTTGGCGCCGATCGCCGAGCGGTTCGCGCCCGCCGCCGGGTCGCCCTCCAGCACGAACTGCACCCAGTTGCCGTCCTGCCCCACGTCGTTGCGGTAGTAGTGCACCTCCGGCTCGGTCCAGCCGCAGCAGGAACGCATCGTGCTGGAGCCGACGACCAGGTCGAGGTCTCCGTCGCGGTCGAAGTCCGCCCACGTCTGCGCGTTGGCCCCCGGATGGGCGACGCCGGCCCGCCGCCCGATCTCCTCGTACCCGCCCTCGGGCCGCCGCCGGAACAGGAAACCCCGGTCGTCCGGGTAGTCGGAGCTGCCCAGGTACACGTCCTTCCACCCGTCGTTGTCGAAATCGACGTAGGCGACCGTGAGGTCGCCCTCGTTCCAATCGACCGCCCGCCAGTCCCGGGCCAGGCCGTTCGTCTCGTTGCCCGGGCGGAAGAGCGTCCACCCGCGGGTCGTCGGCGCCGCCACCTGCTCCAAGAGTTCGCTCGGGTCGGACGAACTCCCGGCCCACCAGTGGCGGATCTCCGCGTTGAACAGGTCCATGTCCCCGTCGTTGTCGGCGTCGAAACAGATCGTCGAGAACGTGTTGCCGCCCAGGCGGTACGGCCGGTCGTCCACCCCCGGCTGCCACCCGCCGCTCGTGCACGAGATCCGCGGCGCCGGCGTTCCCGCGTCGCACGACCCGGGGTTGTCCTGACACCAGCAGCGGTACATCTCGTTGTCCGTGTAGTCGTCCCGGCCGTCGCTCGCGTAGCCCACCTCGGCCCCGATCTCCCGGAACGTGCCGTCGCCGAGGTTCTCCCAGAGCTGGTTGAGCTGCCGGCCGTAGACCGCGACGACCAGGTCGTCGTCGCCGTCGTCATCGATGTCGCAGGCCGTCGTGCCGTCCGTCGGCCGGTGGTTCGTCCCCTCCTCGTACGTGCCGACGTGCGTCGTCAGTCCGGCCGCGTCCGTGACGTCCACGAACGTCCCGTCGCCCGCGCCGCGGTACAACCGGTCCTGCAACGCCAGGTCGGGATACCCGTACCGCCGGTACTGGAAGCCGACGAACAGGTCGAGCCGTCCGTCGCGGTCGGCGTCCAGGAACACCGCCGCGTGCGCCGGCCAGTGCTCGGTCGGCGCGGGCGAGATCGCGCTCGGCTCCGCGAGCGCGAAGCGACCCGCCCCGTCGTTGAGCAGGATCTCCGATCGGTCGCCGGGGTCGCTGACGCCGGTGTCGTCGCTGATCATCGTCGCGCTGAACACGTCGTTGTCGCCGTCGTTGTCGACGTCGGCGATCACCGCGAAGCTCGCCGCCCGCCCCAGACTCGCCCCGTCCCGCGTGCGCCCGTACTCCGACGCCACGGTCGCATCGACGAACGTGCGCCCGCCCGGCCCGGGACGATTCAGCAGCACGCGCTTCTGCCAGGCCTGCGGCGGATCGGTCTCCGGAGCGTCCCGCACGCCGGCCGCCCCCCGGTGCACCAGCAGGTCCGGATAGCCGTCGCCGTCCAGATCGGCCGTCGCCAGCACGTTCCCCAGCACGTAGAGGTGGTCGCGGTCGAAGGCCGCGTCGATCGTCGCCTGGTAGAAGTAGGGACCGCGGCCGAGGACCACCGGTTCGCGGCAGATCCGCGGCGGCACCTCCGGCGGCACGTCGCCCGCGTCCGCGTCCGTCTCCGTCTCGGTCTCGGCGTCCTCGACGTCTCCCGGAACATCCCCCGGCACGTCGCCGGCGTCCGCCGCGTCGCCCGCATCGGTCGTCGTGTCGTCGCCGCACGCGGCGGACAGCAGGACGACCGCCGACACCGCCAGGCTGCACAGGAAACCACGCATCGATCACCTCGATCCTTCCGCCCCGCGGGCCATCGTCCGCACGGCGGCGACCGCCGCCCGCCACCGCCCCATCTCCCTCTCGCGCTCGGCCGGCCCGAGTTCCGGCCGGAACGTCCGCTCCACCGCCACCGCCTCGCGCAGTGCCGCCAGATCGGTCCACACCCCGACGGCCAGACCGGCGAGCAGCGCGGCGCCGAGCGACGTGGTCTCGGCCATCCTGGGCCGCAGCACCGGCACGCCGAGCAGGTCGGCCTGGCGCTGCAGCAGCAGGTCGTTCGCCGTCGCGCCGCCGTCGACGCGCAGGTCCGGCAGCGTCCGCCCCGCGTCCGCCTCGGTCGCGCGCACCAGGTCCACGATCTGGAAGGCGATGCCGTCGAGCACCGCGCGGGCGAGGTGGCCGCGGTTCGTGCCGCGCGAGAGGCCGAGCAGCGCGCCGCGCGCGCCGGGGTCCCAGTGCGGCGCCCCGAGCCCCGCCAGCGCCGGCACGAACACGCATCCGCCGGCGTCGGGAACCGTCCGCGCCAGCCCCTCCACCTCCGCCGAACGCTCGATCACCTTCAGCTCGTCCCGCAACCACTGCACCGCCGCGCCCGCGATGAACGACGACCCCTCCAGCGCGTACGTCGCCCGTCCCTGGATCCGCCACGCCACCGTCGTGAGCAGCCCGTGCGTCGAGGGCATCGGCCGGTCCCCGGTGTTGAGCAGCAGGAACGCTCCCGTGCCGTAGGTGCACTTCGCCTGCCCGGGGTCGAAGGCCGCCTGCCCGAACAGGGCCGACTGCTGGTCGCCGACGAGCGAGCCGATCGGGATGTCGTCCGGCAGCCCGTCCACCCCCCGGGTCGTGCCCAGCACGGCCGACGTGTCCAGCACCTGGGGCAGGACGTCCAGCGGGACCCCGAGATACCGGCAGAGGTCGGGGTCCCAATCCAGCGTGCGCAGGTTGAGCAGCAGCGTGCGGGAGGCGTTCGAGACGTCCGTGCCGTGGACGCGACCGCCCGTGAGCCGCCACAGCAGGAAGGAATCGACCGTCCCGAACGCGATCTCCCCCGCCTCCGCCCGCGGCCGCAGCCCGCGGACGTGCTCGAGTAGCCAGCGGACCTTGGTCCCGGAGAAGTACGGGTCCAGCACCAGACCGGTGCGGTCGCGGAACTCCCGCTCCAGCCCCTCCTGCTGGAGCTGCGCGCAGATCTCGGCCGTCCGCCGGCACTGCCAGACGATCGCGGGGTGCACCGGCCGCCCGCCGTCCCGCTCCCACAGCAGCGTCGTCTCGCGCTGGTTCGTGATGCCGACCGCCGCGACCTCCCGCGCCGACCGCCCCGACCGTTCGAACACCTCCCGCACCGCGGCCAACACCGACTGCCAGATCTCCTCGGGGTCGTGCTCGACCCACCCGGGCTGCGGGTACCGCTGCGGGAACTCGCGCTTCGCGTGCGCCAGCACGCGCAGCTCGCGGTCCACCAGCAGGGCGGCGCTGCCGGTCGTGCCCTGGTCGATGGCCAGCACCAGACGCTTCTCGGTCATCGGCTCCTCCCGTCCGGCCCGCTCCCCCGAAGCGGCGCGGCGTCGCCGTCGAGTATTCCAGGGCCTACCGGGGTTGTCGAGCCGTTCCGCCCGGCCGGCCGCCCCGCCGCCTTGCTGCTGCCGGCGGCCGCTGCTATCCTTCGTCCAGCGGAAACGGTCACGGACGCCGATGCCTCGCAACTCCACGGGCGCGGGAGGAACCCGAGGCGGCCGCGACCTTCGGGCCGGAAACGCACGGAACCTCGGTCTTCGAAACCGTGCGGGGGAGGAATGAGCATGAACGGGAAACACAAGCTGCTCGTCGTCCTGTGGGCCGGAATCGTCCTGGCAGGCGCGGGTTGCAGCCTCTCGCTGTTCCGCGAGTCGCCGGCCGACGGTTCGACCGGGGACGACGCCGGCGAGGCGGGCGACGTGCCGGCGGAGACGCCGGCGGAAACGACGACCGACGCCGAGGACGGTGGCGGCGGCGCGGACGGCGACGGCGAGGCGGACGGCGACGGCGACGTTCCCGAGGATGCGGGGCCCATTTGCGGCAACGGCGTGGTCGACCCGTCCGAGGAGTGCGACGACGGCGCCGAGAACAGCGACACCAGGCCCGATGCCTGCCGCACGAACTGTCTCCGCGCCCATTGCGGCGATGGGGTCGTGGATTCTGCCGAGGGATGCGACGACGGCGACGACACCGACCCGTTGGACGGCTGCCACGAGTGCGTTCCGGCGAGTTGCGGCAACGGCGTGGTCGACCCGTCCGAGGAGTGCGACGACGGCAACGACGACGACACGGACGCCTGCCTGCACACCTGCCGGCAGGCGACCTGCGGCGACGGATTCATCCGCGCCGGCGTCGAGGAGTGCGATACGCCGGAGTCCCGATCCTGCACCACGCCCTGCGGCTCCACGGGCAGCCAGGCCTGCGTCTCGTGCCAGTGGGCGGCGTGCGCCGCGCCGGCCGAGGCCTGCAACGGCGCCGACGACGACTGCGACACGACGACGGACGAGGGTTACACCTGCATCCGCGGCGTCGACGTCTCCTGCACCACCGAGTGCAGTACGTCCGGGATCGGCCGGTGCACCGACTCCTGCACGCTGCCCGACGGCGCCGCGTGCATACCGCCGGACGAGACGTGCAACGGTCGCGACGACGACTGCGACGGCGACACCGACGAGGTCTTCGACTGCCGGCAGGGCGCGACGGTGCCGTGCACGACGACTTGCGATTCGGCCGGCACCGGAATCTGTACCGTCACCTGCGAGATCCCGCCGGCGACCTCGTGTACCCCGCCGGCCGAGACCTGCAACGGCGCCGACGACGACTGCGACGGACCGATCGATGAGGATTTTCCGTGCGTCCGAGGCGCCACCGTGAGTTGTACGACGAGTTGCGACTCGACCGGCACCGGCACCTGCACCGACGCCTGCCAGATCCCCCTGCCGGCGGACTGCACGCCGCCGGGCGAGGCGTGCGGAAACGGCCGGGACGACGACTGCGACGGCAGCACCGACGAGGGGTCGCTGTGCGCCCCGGGCAGCACCGTGAGCTGCAGGACGGTCTGCGATTCGGCCGGCACCGGCACCTGCACCGACACCTGCCAGATCCCTCTGCCGGCGGACTGCACGCCTCCCACGGAGACGTGCAACGGTGTCGACGACGACTGCGTCAGCGGCTGCGATAACGGCTGGCCGTGCTGCAGCGGGACCACCGTCCCGTGCCCCACCACCTGCGGCTCGGTCGGCACCGGCACCTGCACCACGAGCTGCGCGGTCCCGACCGGCAGCGCCTGCACGCCGCCGCCCGAAACTTGCAACGGCCGGGACGACGACTGCGACGGCGGCTGCGACAACGGCTTCGCGTGCTGCCAGAGCTCGACGGGCACGTGCACCAGCTCCTGCGGCACGGTCGGGTCGCGCACGTGCAGCAGCTCCTGCACCTGGGGCGCCTGCACGCCGCCGGCCGAGACGTGCAACGGTCACGACGACGACTGCGACACTTCCTGCGACGAGGGTTGGGCGTGTTGTGCGGGCGATGTGCGGTACTGCAGCCACTCTTGCGGCAGCACGCCGACCGCCGGAACCCAGACCTGCAGGGGTGACTGCGCCGTCTGGCTCACCTGCACCGGCGAGTGCTGCAACGGAGTGGACGACGACAGCGACACGCTGGTCGACGAGGGGGTCTGGTGCCCGATCAACCCCGCTCCCCCGGTCAGCGTCACCTTCAACGACGTCTTCGCCGTCCGCGACACCAACGTCTGGGTCGTCGGCTCCGGCGGCACCGTGCTCCAGTGGAGCGGCTCGGGCTGGACCAACCGGAGCGACGCGGGCTTCACCGGGACTCTTCGCGGCGTCTGGAGCCTGAGCAGTCCAACCACGGTGGTGGTGGTCGGCGACCGGGGCGCGCTCCGGACGTGGAACGGCTCGACCTGGACGACGCCCACGGTCACGCCTGCGCTCGACACGAACGAGACCCTGTACGACGTCCAGGGCTGGGCCTCGAACTCCATCGCTGCCATCGGCGGAAGGGCGAGTTATCCCTTTCATGCCACCGTCGTCGGTTTCGACGGCACCACCTGGCGGAGCGCCACGTTCGGCAGCGTGAGGCTGCGCGGTCTCTGGGGCTACCGGAACAACGACCTCTGGGGTGTCGGCCTCGGCGGCCAGATCTGGCACTGGGACGGCACCCGCTGGGTCGAGAGCGACTCGGGAACCACCTACGACCTGTACGCCGTCCACGGCACCGGCAGCTCGGCCGTTCGCGCCGTCGGCGCGGGCGGCCGCGAGACGACCTACAGCGGGTTTCGCTGGACAGCATCGAGCGTCGGCGTCACGACGTCCGCTCTCTACGGCTACTACGCGCGCAGCGCCACGGAGGCGTGGGCCGTCGGCGCCAGCGGGACGATCGTCAGGCGTGACGGAAGCGTCTGGAAGCTCTACGCGCCGAGTCCGACGTCCTACGACCTGTACTCGGTCCACAGCGCCGGCAACGTCATCTTCGCTGTCGGCGCCGGCGGAACGGTCCTCACCTACCGCGTGCCCTGACGCATCCCACCCGCTCCGGCCGCCGGCCCTTGCGGCGCGGCCCTGCGGTTCGGCGCGGCGTCGCCAACCGGCGGCAGGACGACCCCCGACGGGCAGGCGGCCCGCCGCCTCGCCCGGCGACCTGCTCCAGCAGTCGCGCCGAGCGGAACCGGCGGCCGAACTGGTGTTCGAGGAACTCCACCAGGATGCGCTGCGCGTCGTGCAGCGGGCCCGGGCCGGCGTCCGGCGCCGGCGGTGCCGCCTCTCCGGCCAGCGGGGCGAGGGCCGCGAGCATCCGCTCGCGGGCCTCCCCGGAGATCGTTCGTTCGGCGCCGCCGCAACGCCGGCAGATCACGCCTCCGCGCGCCACGTCGAAGCAGGCGGCCCGCCGGGGCGGCGCCGGCGCGCCGCAGGACAGGCAGCTCCCCAGCCGCGGCGCCAGCCCAAGCGGCGCGAGCAGGCGCATCTCGGCCGCCAGCAGCTCGCCCCAGCCGAACGGCCCCTCGTCCAGCCGGTCCAGGGCTTCCGCCAGCGCGTCGAACGCGTCCGGCTCGGGCTGTTCCTCCGGCAACGCCTCGCGGGCCACTTCCACCAGCAGCCCGGCCGCCGCGTAGCACGGCAGGTCGCGCGGCAGCCGGAGATGCGGGCGCACCACCTGCGCCTCGAGGATTGGGCGCAGGGCGTCGGCCCGGCCGGGCGGCCCGACGCGGATCTCGAGCCGCGCGAACGAGGGGAACCCGGCGGGGAAGCGCCGGCGGGAACGCTTCGCCGCGCGCGCGAAACAGGCGATGCGGCCGAACCGGCGGGTCGCGAGCTGCAGCACCAGGTCGGTCTCCCCGTACGAGATGCGGCGCAGGACGATCGCGTCCGTGCCTTCGCCGCATTCCGCGGGGTCGCGCTTCATCGCCGGACCCTACCGCGCGTCCCCGTCCTCGACGGCCCCGGCGTCCGGACCCGGCCCGGCCCCCGGCGAGCCGGGCTTCGCCGGCTCTTCGGGACCGCGATACACGAAGGCGAACAGCAGGCCCAGAATCACCAGGAACGCCAGCACCGCCAGGACCAACCCCGCGCGCCGCGGCCGCTGGACGCGGAACAGGCCGGGCCACCGCGAGGTCTTCTGCGGCTCCGCCGGGCCGCGCTGGTCGTCGTACACCGCCAGCACCCGCGCCGGGTCCGCCCCGACCGCCCGGGCGTACGCGCGCAGGAACCCCCGCACGAACACCTCGCCCGGCAACTCGCCGAAACGGTTCTCCTCGATCTTGCGGATCGAGGCCACCGGGATCCTCGTCTCGAGCGACACCGCTTCCTGGGTCAGACCGCGCGACTCGCGAAGCTGCCGCAGCAGCCCCCCCACGCTCGCCGCCGCGCCCGCCGCCGCAGGCGCCTCGTCGGGACGGACGTCGGAAGCCGCCATCGGGAGAACCTCCACCGCGGGACGCCCGAGCCGGGCCGCCTAGGGCGCGGGCGGCACCGCCGGCGCCGTCGGTCCGGCCGGCTCCGGCAGGCCGCTCCGCGCCGCGGCGCAGGCCGAGCCGTCGGCGCTGCGGTCATCGATCTCGACGCACCGCGCGAACGCCTCGGCCGCCTCCGCGGGGCGGCCGAGACGCAGCCGGACCTCCCCCAGCATGCGCCAGGCCGGCTGCAGGGCCTGGCACTGCGGGTCGTCGACCGTCACCGCGCTCGTCAACGCCTCCTCCGCCCGCGCGTCCTCGCCCCGCCGTGCGAAGGCGTCGCCCAGGCGGAAGAAGCCGACGCAGAACCGAGGCTCCTCCCGCACCGCGCGCAACAGCCACTCGACCGCCTCGTCCGACCGGCCGGCGCCGAGATACGCCTGCCCGAGGTTGCCGAACAGCAGGTGCGGCGTCGGATACAACACGTCCTGCGCCGCCCGCTCGAGCACCGCGATCGCCTCGGTCCAGCGACTCTGATTGTTGTAGATCTGCCCCAGCGCGTTGCGGGCGTCCGTGTAGCCGTCGTCCAGCTCGAGCGTCTTGAGGAAGTACCGCTCGGCTTCGACGTACTCCGAGCGCGCCGCGTAGATGAACGCCACGACGTACGTGGCGTCGGGATTGGTCGGGTCGGTCTCGACGGCCTGCAGCCCCTTGCGCAGGGCGTCGCCGAGGTCCCCCTGGCCGTACGCCTCGTGCGCCAGCGCGACCAGGTTCTGCGACAGGCGCTGCGCCTGCTCGCTCACCCGCGGTCCACACCCGACGCCCAGCAACACCCCGCACACCAGACCGACCGCCGCCCGCCTCATGCATCGGGGTATATCCGGGGCGCTCCGTACGGTCAACAAATGCGGCCCGCCGCCCGCGCCCCGCGGCCCCGCGCGCGGACCCGCGCCCGCACCGCCGGCCGGACACGCGGTATCGCAGCCGTTCCCCCCCCTTCCACGGTGGGGGCGCGAGCGGCGCGTCATCGAGGGCTTCGCCCGAGACGACGCCCGGGGGGTCTTGGGGGGGCGCAGCGGCCGCTCCGGCGGCGGCACGGTTTCCTCGGTGTCCACGCGGCCCGGCGGTCCTGCCCGGTGCACCGACACACGGCCTCTTGTCTCCGCACGTCCCTCGGCACTACAAGGGGGACATGCAGCGGATCAAGATCGCCCCCTCGGTCCTTTCCGCCGACTTCGGCCGCCTCGCCGAAGAGGTGCGCTCGGTGTGCGCCGCCGGCGCCGACGAGATCCACGTCGACGTCATGGACGGCCGCTTCGTCCCCAACATCACCGTCGGGCCGCTCGTGGTCCGCGCCCTGCGCGAGGCCGCGGGCGACGTGCCCCTCGACGTCCACCTGATGATCGAGGAACCGGAGCGCTACCTCGAGGCGTTCGTCGAGGCGGGGGCGGCGGTGCTGACCGTGCACGTCGAGGCGTCCGTCCATCTGCACCGCACGGTGACCCGGATCCGCGAACTGGGGGCGCGCGCCGGCGTCTCGCTCAACCCCTCCACCCCCACCCTGGCCTTGGAGCCGATCGCCCCCGAACTCGATCGCGTGCTCGTCATGACCGTCAACCCGGGCTTCGGCGGCCAGCCGTTCATCGAGGCCTGCCTGCGCAAGGTGCAGCAGGCCCGCGGCCTGCTCGAAACCCGCGGCCGCGCGGGCTGGGATCTCGAGGTCGATGGCGGGGTCGGCCCGGACAACGCCCGCCGCGTCGTCGAAGCCGGGGCGAACGTGTTGGTCGCCGGCGCCGCCGTCTTCGGCCGCGGCCCGGACGACCGCGGCCGTCACGCCGACCGGATCGCCGCCCTCCGCGCCGCCGCGGAGGGCCGCTAGCGCCCCCGCGGGCGCGGGCAGGGCAGGGCGCAGCGCATGCCGCTCTGGCTCGTCTCGCTCGGCACGGTCGCCTGGGGCGCCGTCTGGGGTTCCTTCGCCAACGTCGTCCTCCACCGCTGGCCCCGCGGCCTGTCCCTCGCCCGGCCGGGGTCGCACTGCCCCGCCTGCGGCCATCCGATCCGCTGGTACGACAACATCCCGCTCCTCTCCTGGCTGCTGCTCGGCGCCCGTTGCCGCGACTGCGGCGCCGGCATCGCCGTCCGCTATCCCCTCGTCGAGGCGACCAGCGCGCTGCTGGCCGCCGCGGTGTGGCACAAGCTGGCCTCCCACGCCCTGCTGATCGAGGGGCGCTTCCACCCCTCCCTCCTCGGCCCGTTCCTCGTCGAGTTCCAGGTGCTCTGGGGCCTGATGGTCGTCGCCCTCGTCGATCTCGAGACGCTGCTCGTCCCGGACGTGATCGTCCTGCCGCTGACGGTCCTCGCCCTCCTGGGGCAGTGGCTCTTCCCGGACGGCGAGCCGCTACGCAACCTCGCCGCCGCCGCCGCCGGCTACCTCGTCGTCTGGCTGCTGTTCGTCCACGGCTGGCGTCGGCTCACCGGCCGCGAAGGCATGGGGCTCGGCGACGGCAAGATCCTGGCGCTGCTCGGCGCCCAGTACGGACCCTGGTCCCTCCCGCTCGTCCTCGTGCTCGCCGCCCTCCAGGGACTGGTCTATGTCGCCGTGATGATGGGACTGCTGCGACGCTCGCCCACGCCGGCCGGGGCCGGCGAGCCGCCCGCGCGGACGGTCCGCGAGGTCAAGGTGCCCTTCGGTCCGTTCCTGGCGCTGGCGACGATCGAGGCCGCGTTCCTCGCGCCCCTCGCCGCCGCCTCGGTCGGCGACTGGCCACTCCTGCGCACGCTGCTCGCCGGATGGTGAACGTCCCGTTCAGCGGGTCGCGCAGTCGCCGCGCGTCGCCAGCCCCGTCGCCTCCGCGGGAGACAGGAATCCCTCGACCGCGATCGTCGGCCCTTGCAGGCGGATTCGTCCCGCGCCGCCGCCGCCGCCGCCCGCGTCGTCGAGCGAGAGGGGCTCGACATTGATACCGGCAGCGCCGTGGATTCTCTCGGCGTCCGACCCGGCCCCGCCCGACGTGCCGGAACCACGCCCCTCTCCTCCCGCGGCGCCCGGCCCCGCGGTGAGCGTCCCGTCGGCGCCGTCGGCCCCCGGCGCATCCGTGCTGCGGGCGCCGGCGCCGCCGCCCCCCCCATTGCACGCCACACCGCCCCGGATCGCGACCTCCGCCGCCTCGAGCAGCACGGCGCCGCCGCTTCCGCCTCCGCCCCCGCTTCCCGCGCCTCCCGTCTCCTGCCCTCCTTGCCCGCCGCGCCCGCCGGCCGTGATGCCGCCTCCCTCCCCGATCATCAGCCGGCCCGCGGCCGAGATCTGCAGCGCTCCGCCGCCGGCGCCGCCCCGGCCGCCGCTGCCTCCGCATCCGGAGCCGCCGAGCAGCGGGCACAACTCGGGGACGCCCCAGGACGTTCCGCCTGCGCCGCCCGGAGCCATGGTGGTGTCGCCGCCCTCTCCACCCCGCCCGCCGTATCCGCCCCCGCCCGCGCCGGGATCCTCGTTCCAGCCCAGGCTCCGCCCGGGCCGTCCCCCGCCGGCGCCCTGCCCGGGCTCCTCGGATGCCCCGCCGGCGCCTGCCGCGGGTCCCCGCCCGCCGCCGAGATCATCCGGCACGCCGCCCACATCGATCACCCCATCGATCGAGACGTCGCCGCCGACCAGCAGCACCATCGCGTTCGGACCCGTCGCGTAGACCGTCGCACCGCGGGTCACCGTCAACTGGGAAAAGACCCAGATGCCGAGCCCCGCGGCGTCCGATCCCTGGTCCTCCACCGTGAACGGGATCCCCGCCAGCGTGCCGACGCCCGGCGGGCGGACCACCAGGACGTCGGTGGCGGTCCCGCCGTACACCACGATCTCCCCGGTGCCGGTGTCGAAGACGGCGCGGGCCCCGGCATCGAGGCCGAACGGAGTCGTGCCGCGGTCGAGCAGGGTGTCGTCGGTCACGTTGGCCGGAGCGAGTTGCAGGCATCGCAACTCGTCCGGGACGCAGCCGAACGCGCAGACGACCTCTTCCCAGCCGGACCCGTCCGGGGCGCACCGGCGCAACCGTCCGTCCGTGCACGACTCGAGCGTCGGGTCGCAGGGCGCGACATCCGGCCCCGCATCGTCGCCGGCGTCGTCGGCGGCCTCCGCGGGCACGTCGGTCTCGCCGCCGTCCGCGTCGGAACCGGCGTCCCCATCGGCGTCCGCAGCGTCCGCGGTCTCGGCCGCATCCGCGACGTCGGGAACCGCATCCGTCGAGTCGGCCGCCGACCAGTCGTGGCCGCAGCCGCCCGGCGCGGAGGCCAGGGCAAGGATGCAGGCAACAGCGCACGACTGCCGGCCCATGCGGGCAAAGTACGGCAAGCGCCGACCCCGGTCAACACGCCGCCGCACCTTGCCGGCGGACGAGCCGGGACCGCGCCGCCGGCTGCGGGTCGCGCAGGCGCCCGCGCGCTCCGGGTTGCCTCCGGCGGGCCTCCCCGCCTACGATGGCCGCCATGACCCAGTCACGCGAATTCCACGATGGCGGCCAAGACGGCCTGATCGCGCTCGAAAGCCTGGATCTCGACCGCGTGCAGTCCTTCGCCGGACTGCTGCGCGCCATGTCGCGCACCGCCTTCAGCGGCCGCTCCCTCGGCGAAGCGCTCGATGTCACCCTCGCCATGGTCCGGGACCCCGACTGCAAGGTCGTGCTGACGCTGTCCGGCGCGATGACGATCGCCAAGATGGGCAAGGTGATCGCCAAGATGATCGATACCGGCATGGTCCAGGCCATCGTCTCCACCGGCGCGCTCATGGCTCACGGGCTGTCGGAGGCGGTCGGCCTGGTGCACTATCGCCACGACCCGCGCGCCTCCGACGAGGAGTTGTTCGCCAAGGGGTACAACCGCGTCTACGACACCCTGGAAATGGAGGCCAACCTCAACTACGTCGAGGAGTTCGTCTCCCGGGCGCTCGAGCGCGTTTCGCCCGAGCAGGAACTCTCGAGCGAGATCCTCTCGCGGACGCTGGGTCAGGTGCTCGCCGAAGCCCCGGACGGCCAGGGCGTCCTGCGCTCGGCGTACCTCAAGAACGTCCCGGTCTACGTCCCGGCGTTCACCGACTCCGAGTTGGGCCTCGACCTGTCGACCTGGGCGATGCGGCACGCGCAACGCCGCGGCGTCTCGGACCCGCTGGCTCTCTTCGACCACCGGCCCCGCTTCAACCCGTTCCTCGACCTGAACAGCTTCGCCCGTTTCGCGCTCGGCGCGAAACGCCTCGGCATCTTCACCATCGGCGGCGGCGTGCCCCGCAACTGGGCGCAGGAAGTCGGACCCTACATCGACATCACCAACCACCGCCTCGGCCTCGACCTGACCCCGCCGCGTTACCAGTACGGCGTCCGGATCTGTCCGGAGCCGGCGCACTGGGGCGGACTGTCGGGCTGCACCTACTCCGAGGGCGTCTCGTGGGGCAAGTTCGTCCCGCCGGCGGAAGGCGGCCGCTTCGCGGAGGTGTTCGCGGACGCCACGACCGTCTGGCCGCTGCTGATCAAGGGCGTCCTGGAGGAGTTGGGCCTGTAGCCACGGGCCCGGATCCGGAGGCGCCCCCGCCGTTGATTTCCCGCTCGACCCGACTATCCTCGGGCCGCCCGCACCGCGAAGGAGGCACGGCATGCGACACGTCCCCGTCCTGTTCCTGCTGGCAGCCCTCGCTGCCGCCGGTTGCAAGAAGAAGACGGAAGCGCCGTCCGCGCCGCCGCCGCCGGACGCCGCTCCGGCCGAGACCGCCGCCGCGCCGGTGGACGCGGCTCGGGAACTGGACGTCCCGCCGGCATTCACCCCGGGGGACCTCCTCCCCGCCGCGCCGCTGGGGGACCTCGGCATCACCGCGAGCTACCCGAAGAACCTGACCCTCCGGCTCGAGGAAGGCCGGGCCGAGCTTTCCGCCCCGGGATTCTACCCGGTGCGCATCACCGTCGAGCCGCTCACGCTGGAGAACGCGGTGATGAAGATCTCGGTCAACGGCGTCCCCCAGCTCACCACCGGCACGACGTACGACGGGCAGGCGAAGGTGTACCAGACGAGCTGCCTGCTGGTCCGGTGCCTCGTCGAGCACCCCAACCCGTACCTCGCCGACGTCGCCGAGGTGGGCCGGGCGATCTGCGACTCGATCGCCGAGGTTCCGCCGCCCACCGAGGGCTACCTGCGCCAGCTTCGCGACGGATCGTACAGCTTCGGCGGTCCGTGCGGCGACGAGGATCGGGCCCGGCAGGCGACGTTCCAGGCGGCCGTGGGCCTGGAGCAGGTCAAGGATGCCGTCGCGGCCTGCTGGCGGGACGCCGCGGCCGCACGCGCCGACTGGCGCGCGGCGCAACCGGTCGTCCGCGTCGGCTGGAACCTCTCTCACAGCGAGCCGCCCCGGTGGAAGGTCGTGCTCGGCGACCTGGAGGGAGACACCGCCGCGCTCCAGACCTGCTTGGAACAGGCCCTCGAACCCGCCCGCGCCGCCCTGCCGGCCGACGTCCGCACCGCACCCGATTGCATCGCCACCTTCACCGCCGTCTACGACCTCGACCACCGGCCGGTGTGCCCCGGAGCGGCGACCGCGCCGGCGGACGCCGCCGCGGAGCCGGGCACGGAACCGGCCGCCGGGGCGGGCGGCGACACGGAGCCGGCGGCGGCCTCGACCGCGCCGGCGGCGTAGCCGGTGAGGCCGCGGCCACCGCCCCGCGAGACGCTCGGACGGCCGGAATACCGCGAGGAGCCGAGACCCGAGATGCGCCCGTTCGTCCCTCTGA
>JAAZOP010000180.1 GCA_012797735.1 Myxococcales bacterium | reverse complement strand
TCTCGGACCTGCCGGTGGTCGATTTCCCGACGATCTCGGTCAGCGCGTCGCTGCCGGGCGCCAGCCCCGAGACGATGGCCTCGTCGGTGGCGACGACGCTGGAGAAGCAGTTCGCGACGATCGCCGGCATCGAACAGATGACCTCGAGCTCGTCGCTGGGGAGCACGAGCATCACGCTGCAGTTCGCGCTGGACCGGGACATCGATGCGGCGGCGCAGGACGTGCAGACGGCGATCGCGCGGGCGACGCGGCAACTGCCGCGGGACATGCCGACGCCGCCGTCGTTCCGCAAGGTCAACCCGGCCGACTCGCCGATCCTGTTCCTCGGGCTGACCTCGCCCACGTTGCCCCTGAACCAGCTCGACCGCTGGGGCCAGACGGTCATCGCGCAGCGGCTGTCGATGGTCCCGGGGGTGGCGCAGGTCTCGGTCTGGGGCGGCCAGAAGTACGCGGTCCGCATCCAGCTCGACCCGACCGAGCTGGCCCGGCGGGGTCTCGGCATCGAGGAGGTGACGCGGGCGATCGATGCGGCGAACGTCAACCTGCCGAGCGGGGTGTTGTACGGCCCGGAGCAGTCCTACACGCTGAAGGCCACGGGCCAGTTGCTGGTGGCGAACGAGTACCGGGACATCGTCGTCGCCTGGCGGGACGGCCGGCCGGTGCGGCTGGGGGAGTTGGGGACGGTCTTCGACGACGTCGAGAACAACAGGGTCGCCGCCTGGCTGCTCGACCAGCGGGCGCGGGAACAGCGGGCGCTGTTCCTGGCGGTCCAGCGCCAGCCGGGCACGAACACCGTCGAGGTCGCGCGCCGCGTGCGCGAGCTGCTCCCCGGCCTGGCGGAGCAACTCCCCGCCTCGGTGACGGTGGAAGTCCTGCTCGATCGGTCGGAGTCGATCCAGGAATCGGTCGCCGACGTCCAGTTCACCCTGCTGCTCACGCTCGGCCTGGTCGTGGTCGTGATTTTCGTCTTCCTGCGCAGCCTGACCGCGACGCTGATCCCGTCGCTGGCGATGCCGATGTCGATCGTCGGGACGTTCGCCGCGATGTACCTGCTGGACTACAGCCTGGACAACCTGTCGCTGATGGCGCTCACCCTGTCGGTCGGTTTCGTGGTCGACGATGCGATCGTGATGCTGGAGAACATCGTCCGGCACCTCGAGCAGGGCAAGCCGCGGCTGCAGGCGGCGCTGGACGGTGCGCGCGAGGTGGGCTTCACGATCGTCTCGATGACGGTGTCGCTGGTCGCGGTGTTCGTGCCGGTGCTGTTCATGGGGGGGCTCGTCGGGCGGCTGTTCCGGGAGTTCGCGGTCACGATCGGCATCGCGGTGCTGGTCTCGGGCGTCGTGTCGCTCACGCTGACGCCGATGCTGTGCAGCCGGTTCCTGCGGCCGGCGCACGCCGCGCGCCGCGGCGTCCTGTACCGCTGGTCGGAGGCCGCGTTCGACGCGGTGCTGCGCGGCTACGCGGCGAGCCTGCGTTTCGTGCTGCGGCAACGCTGGATCTCGCTGCTGTTCACCGCCCTCGTCTGCGGGCTGACCGTCGTGCTGTTCCAGCGGGTGCCCACGGGCTTCATCCCGAGCCAGGACACGGGACAGATCAACGTCACGCTGGAGGCCCGCGAGGGGATCTCGTTCGAATCGATGGTCGAGCACCAGAAGCGGGTGGCGGAGATCGTGGCGCGGGATCCCAACGTCGAGCGACTGATGTCGTCGGTCGGCGGGCGGGGCGGCGGCGGCTCGAACTCGGGCAACCTGTTCGTGCGGCTCAAGCCGCGGGCCGAACGACCGCTGTCGGCCGACGAGGTGGTCGAGACGTTGCGGCGGAAGCTGGCGTCGGTCCCCGGCATCCGGGCGTTCGCGATGAACCCGCCGCTGATCAGCGTCGGCGGCCGCATGTCCCGCAGCCAGTACCAGTTCACCCTGGTCAGCCCGGACCTGGCGCAGCTCCACGAGTGGGCCCCGAAGCTGGAAGCGCGGCTGCGCGACGTGCCGGGGGTCGTCGATGTCAGCAGCGATCTCCAGATCCGCAATCCCGAGGTGCGGGTCGTGATCGACCGCGACCGCGCCGCGTCGCTCGGCGTGTCCGTCGAGGCGGTGGAGACCGCGCTGTGCTCGGCCTACGGCACGCGGCAGGTGACGAGCATCTTCGCCCCGGAGGACCAGTACGCCGTGCTGCTGGAACTGGCGCCGCCGTTCCAGCGCGCCCCGGCCGACCTGTCGCTGCTGCACGTGCGCGCCGCGAGCGGCGAGCTGATCCGCCTGGATACCCTCGCGCGCCTCGAACCCGGCGTCGGCCCGCTCGCCGTCAGCCACTCCGGCCAGCTTCCCTCCGTCACGCTGTCGTTCAACCTCGCCCCGGGCGTGTCGCTCGGGGCGGCGCTCGAGCGGGTCCGGGCCGCGGCGCGCGAGGTGCTGCCGGCGGGCATCTCGACCTCCTTCCAGGGCACCGCCCAGGTCTTCCAGTCGTCGCTCGCCAACCTCGGCACGCTGCTGCTGGTGACGATCCTCGTCATCTACCTCGTCCTCGGCATCCTCTACGAGTCCTTCCTCCACCCGCTCACGATCCTGTCCGCCCTGCCGTTCGCCGGAGCCGGCGCCGTCGCCACGCTGATGCTGTTCGACAGCGAACTCAACATCTTCGCCTTCGTCGGCATCATCATGCTCGTCGGCCTGGTGAAGAAGAACGGCATCATCATGATCGATTTCGCGCTGGAGGCGCAGCGCACCGCCGGTACGTCCCCCCGCGATTCGATCTACGAGGCGTGCGTCGTGCGCTTCCGGCCGATCATGATGACCACCTTCGCGGCGCTCTTCGGAAC
>JAAZOP010000179.1 GCA_012797735.1 Myxococcales bacterium | reverse complement strand
GTCCGTCGCTCCGCCGGCGGTGCGCGGGGGCGGTGCGGAGCAGGCGGCCGTCGCGATCGCCAGGATCGACCACAGGCTGCGCGTTGGCGACCGGAGCATCGTTCCTCCTCGTCCGGCAGACCCGGCTGCCGCCCGGGATCCATGCCTCGAACCGTCGTGAAAAGCAAAGACACGACCGGTGGAACGCGCGTCGGCCCGGCCCGGGGCACAGAAGATGATCACATCGTTGATCGGGTCGACGTTCAGCCCGCCGGGATGCGTCCCCTTGTCACAGGCAGGCGACGCCCGCCGGGTCGCACGAGCCGCTGCCGTCGGACCGGCAGCAGTCGTTGTCGCACTGGTCGTTGCTCGTGCAGGCCGGCTGGCAGACGTTGACGATCGCCACCCGCACGCACGCCCATCCGTCCCGGCAGTCGTCGCCGTCCGGCGTGCACCGCGGGACGCAGAACCCGATCTCCCCCGGGCGCGCCAGGCAGAACGCGCCGGCCGGACAGCCGTCGGGGCTGGTCATTCCTCCCGTGCACTCCTCGATGCACGTCCCGCCGGGGGCGCCGCTCAGCATCTCGGCCAGGCACGTCCCGCCGGTGCAGCCCGACGTCAGGCCGCACGCCTGGCCCAACTGCGAGGCGTCGAACGGCGGCTGGCAGCGCCCCGCGCCGAACTCGAGCGACCCGAAGCCGGCCGACGGGTCGCAGATCCAGCCCGGCGTCGTGCACCCGCCCTCGCCGCAGTCCACGGTGCACACGTTGCGGGGACCGGCGAGATTCTCTCCCACCGCCTGGCACGAGTAGCCGGTGCGCGGGCAGGCGGAGGAGGAGGACGGGTCGCAGGCTTCGAGGCAGATCCCGGAGACCTCGGGGTCGAGGCCGGGGGTACCGTCGTCGTCGCAGTCGTCGCCCGCCGTCGAGTTGTCGTCGTCGCAGCGCTGGACGCAGACGCCGCCGTTGGTGCAGTCCGCATCGGCCACGCACGCCTGCACGCAGATGCCGCCGGGCGGGCCCGAGGCGGGGAAGACGCCGACGAACGACGAATCCTCGGCCACGCAGGCCGAACCCGCCGCGCAGCCGGCGCTGTCCGCGCAGGCGCCGCCGTTGAGCGCCCCGTCCGGGTCGCGGCAGATCGGCGGCCGTCCCGTCGTGTCGCAGATCTGTCCCGTCGCGCAGTCGGCGTTCGTCCGGCACACCGGCAGGCAGGCCCCTTCCACCGGCCCGGTCGGGTCGGGGTCGATGCAGATGTAGCCGCTCCGGCAGTCCGGCGCCGACGGGTCGCAGCGGTCGGCGCACCAGCCGAAACCGTCCTCGCCGACCAGGCAGACGGTGCCCGCCGCGCCGCCCGGACAGTCCGCCGCGCTCCGGCACCGGAGCCCCGTGCAGTATCCGCCCGGGAAGGTCAACCCGACGAGCGCGCGGACGCAGTCGCCCGGCACCACGCCGTCCGCGCATTCCGCGCCGTCGCTGCACGGCGAGCCGACCGGCAGCAGCGACGGCCCACCGTCGTCCGGAGCGACGTCGGCATCGGCATCGGCACCGGCGTCGGCATCGGCGTCCGCCGCGACGTCGGGTTCCACGTCGGCATCGGCGTCCGCCGCGACGTCGGGTTCCACGTCGGCATCGGCATCCGCCGCGACGTCGTCGACCGTCTCGACGAACTCCCCGTCCGCGGCGTCGCCGGTCAAGTGGCTGCCGTCGTCCCCGCACCCGGCCGCCGCCCCGACGATCCACCAGAGCCCCGCCAGCATCGTCCGTTGCATGACATCCTCCCCCGGCGCCTCGCCCGCGGCGGCGCCGAACCGTCCGTTCGAGGGAACAGTCTGGCACGGCGGGCCCGAACCGGCAATCACCTCCGGCCGGTGGTGATGTACGGACGTTTGTGTCAGGGCAAGGGAAGGGGGTATCTCCTCTAATGACCATGAAAAACAGAAAGGAGAAACCCCCAGATGAAGTGCGCGCTAGCGATCCAGACCCTACGTCGAGCGGACCGGGTGATCAAGGAGATGCAGCTTCGTGGGATCGACTGGTCGGACGAACTGCGGTCCGACGTGC
>JAAZOP010000015.1 GCA_012797735.1 Myxococcales bacterium | reverse complement strand
CGGCGTCCGCGTCGGCCGCGGCCGGGGGCGGCCCCGGCGACCGGGCGTCGCCCCCGCGCGGCCGCTCGCAAGCCCACCCCGCCAGGACCGGCAGCAGGAGGGCCGCGGCGAGCCGCAGGGCGAGGCGGACGAGGGGGAAGCGATCGCGGGTCATTCGAAGTGCAGCGCGCGGACGAAGTCCGCCGGGCTGGTCGCCGCCGCCTTGGCGTCGTCGAGGGTGATCAGGCCGGCGCGCAGCAGGTCGCGCAGGCACTGGTCGAACGTCTGCATGCCGTACTGATCGCGACTCTTCTCGATGATGTCGAGCACCGTCTGGGCCTTGGTCATCTCCAGCAGCCATTCGCGGACCGTGCCCGTGACGACCATGATCTCCAGCGCCACCACCCGCCCCTTGCCGTCGGCGCGCGGCAGCAGGCGCTGCGAGATCGTGGCGCGCAGGTTGTCGGCCAGGCGCTGCCGCACGAGCTGCTGTTCCTCGGGCGGGAACAGCGCCAGCAGCCGATCGATCGTCTTCGGCGCGTCCGGCGTGTGCACCGTCGACAGCACGAGGTGGCCGGTCTCGGCCGACTTGAGCGCGATGTCGGCGGTCTCGTGGTCGCGGATCTCGCCGACCAGGATCACGTCCGGGTCCTGCCGCAGGGCGGCGCGCAGCGCGACCGCGAACCCCGCCGTGTCGGAACCCACCTCGCGCTGCGACACCGAGGCCTTGATGTTCGCATGCAGGTATTCGATCGGGTCCTCGATCGTCACGATGTGGACCGGCTGCGTCTGGTTGATGTGGTGCACCATCGCGGCCAGCGTCGAGGTCTTCCCGGTCCCGGTGGCACCCGTGACCAGCACCAGCCCCCGCTCGTAGTCGGCGATCTTCCGCACGATCGGCGGCAACCCGAGGTCCTCGAACGTCGGCGGCTTGTCCGAGATCGTCCGCATGATCAACGACAACGCCCCCCGCTGGCGGAACACGTTCACGCGGAACCGCCCCACCCCGGGCAGCGCGTAGGCCAGGTCGGCGTCGTTGAGGGTGTCCGGGTCGAGGGCCGAATGGGCGCGATCGAGGACGAGACGGACGAGTTCGAGAGTCTCGTCGGGGCGCAGCGCCGGCATCTGGAGCGCGCGAAGCACGCCGTCGATCCGGAAGGTCGGGGGCGTGGCCACCTTGAGGTGCACGTCGCTGGCCTTCGTCTCCACGGCGTACCGCAGGATCTTGTGGAACTCCTCGCGCGTCACGGCGACTCCTCCGGGCCCGGAGCCTAGCGCAAGCCGGGGGAGCGGGGATAGAGGCTTGGACGCGCTTGCGGCGGGCGCCGGGACCCGCTAGCGTCCTGGCCGTGGAGTACGCCGAGGTCGTCGATCGGATCAAGCAGGGACGCATCGCCCCGGTCTACCTGCTGTACGGCCCGCAGTCGTTCATGATCGAGGCGGTCGTCGGCGCGTTGCGCGAGGCGGTCGAGGCGCACAGGCACGGCACGTTCGCCTGCGAGACGTTCCACGGCGACGAAGACCACGGGTCGCGGATCGCCGCCGCGGCCCGCGAGATCCCGATGCTCGTGCCGCGTCGCCTGATCGTGGTCCGCGAGGCGCAGGCGCTCGCCGCCCGCGCGGAGTCGGTCGAAGCCCTCGTGCAGTACCTCGAACAACCGTCGGCGACCACGATCCTGGCGCTGTGCGCCCCGACCTTCGACGCCCGCACGCGGCTGGCGCGGAAGGCGGCCGAAGTGGGGATCGTCCTGCGCGCGGAGAAGGTCGCCTTCCGCGAACTGCCCCCGTTCGTGCGCCACCACGGCCGCGCGCTCGGCGTCGATCTCCCGCCGGACGCCGTTTCCGCACTCCTCGATGCCTGCGGCGACGACCTGGCGGCGCTCCACGACGGCATCTCCAAGCTCGCCCTGTACGTCGAGGAAGGCCGGCCGGCGACGGTCGAGGACGTCCAGGCCGTCGTCGCGCCCTCCCGGCAACACTCGGTGTTCGAACTGGTCGACGCGATCGGCGCCCGCGACACCGCGCGGGCCTTCGAACTGGTCCAGCGGCTGGTGGACCAGGGCGAGGCGCCGCTGAAGGCGCTGGGGCTGTTCGCCCGGCAGATCCGGCAGCTCATCGATCTCAAGGCGGGACGCCGCGACTCGCCACGGCTGGCCGGCCTGCGGGACTTCGTCCGCGACAAGGTCCAGGCGCAGGCCGACCGCTTCTCGATGCGCGACCTGGTGCGCGCCCTGGAGGCGCTCCACCGCGCCGACCTGGCGCTCAAGTCCAAGGCGTTCGGCCGCGATACCGAGGGGCCGCGGGCGCTGGAGGCGCTGGTGCTGGAGATGGCCGGGACTCCGGCCGGGCGCACGGCCCGCGCCGGACGACCCGCCTGACCTGGACAGGCTAGCTCTTGGCCCGAGTCGCCGCCGCCGCCGCGCGAGCGACCTGCGAGATCCGGCGGGAGGCGGCGCGCCGCGTGAGGACCCCCTTGCTGTGGGCCCGGTCCAGCATGCGGATCGCCTGCCGGAGCAGCCCCTGCACCTCCTCGGGCTTCGCCCGGGCCAGCGCCTGCCGCAGCTTCTTGATCGCGGTGCGCACTCCGGTCCGGACCGACTTGTTGCGCAGCGCGCGCCGTTGGCTCTGGCGGTTCCGCTTCTCCGCCTGCTTGTGATGCGCCACGTTCGTACCCTCCGCCGGGCCTCGCCCGGAACGTCCCTCGCGGACCCCCGACGGGCCGCGAAACGACCGGCGAACCTACTCGCCCCCCCGCCGGTCGTCAAGCACCCAGAGCGTCACCGCTCCGGCGGCGGGCGCGTCCCATCCCGGCGAAAGCGGATGTAGTCGGCCAGGATCTCCGCATGGTCGAAGGCCAGCGGCAGGGGGAGGCCGTCGAGCGGGAACACGCGGGCCTCGGCCGCGTCGTCCGCCCCTCGCGGCTCGCCCGTCGCACGCCCCACGAACACCGCCGAGACCGTGTGCTGTCGCGGGTCGCGGTCGGGCCGCGAGTAGACGTGCAGCAGCGCCGTCAACTCGACCTCCAACCCCGTCTCCTCGCGCGCCTCGCGCACCGCCGCCGCCCACAACGGCTCGCCGTAGTCGACGAACCCTCCGGGCAAGGCCCACCCGTACGGCGGATTGCGCCGCCGGATCAGCACCACCCCGCCGCTCCGCTCCACGATCACGTCGACCGTCGGCACCGGATTGCGGTACTTCGCTCGCTCCCCTTCCGCCATGCCTCCTCCCTTCCCGCTATCGGCCGCGCCACTCCCGCTCCGGTCCGAAGTCGGTGTGGACGAAGTTCGACCGGCGATACGTCCCGAGACCCCCGTGGTGCTTGCGCTTGAGCCAGGCGACGAGCCGCGCCAGCGGCACGTCCTGCAGGCGCCAGTCCATCGCCAGGCCGCGACGATGGAGGCTCTCCGAGGCCACCTCGCGGCCCTTCTTGCGCAACTGCTCGTTGAACTTGTCCGAACGGTAGCCGCTCAACACCTCGACCACCGTGCCGTGCAGCGCCTTCGCCGCGGCCAGCGCCAGCGGTGCGAGACGCGGGTCGAACGCGGTCGTGCGGCCCGTCGCCCGGCAGCGCATCAGGCGGGCGAACGACCCCGCGCCGACCCGCTCGCCGAACACCGGCAGCGCGTCCCCGGTGTACAGATGCACGAAGTGCACCCACGGCACCTCGCGCGTCCCCGGCGCGGGCGCACCCTCCGGCGGCGCCGCCCACTTCTTGCCCGGCTCCTTCGCCGGCGTCGCCGGCGCCGGCGCGACGACCGCCGCGACGTCCTCTCCGGCCGCCGGCCCGGCCTCCGCCGGCCCGGTCGCCCCGGCATCGGCGT
>JAAZOP010000178.1 GCA_012797735.1 Myxococcales bacterium | reverse complement strand
GGATGATGCGATTGCCCTGCTTCCATCCTCAAGTATCCTGATGAATCTCCTGTGGTCACCCCTGCCACCGGCAGTTGGGGCAAAGAAATCCAAGCACGATCTGCCTGGAGACCCGGGTCGCTCCTGAAGTCCATCGATGTCCCCCGCGGTGCCCATCACCCTGCCAACGGAATGCAACATATTGTGTTTCTCACGACACCGCAAGGGCGAAGGCGCAGCGATCCGGGAGGCTCACAACTTGACGAAGCACGAAGGGCAAGACAGGCTTCGGATCGTGGCCAAAGGTGGACTACATTGGCCGCCGTGTCCTCGCCGGCGGCGGCGTTCAGCAGACGTCCGGCGAGCCGCACGAGCACGAATCCGATCGCGAATCGATCGACGCGCCGGAACGTCCGGTCACGGTCCCGCTCGAAGGCATCGGGAGGCAACGAACCGAGGTACTCCCCGCAGCGGCGCGCGAGTTCCCCCTCGATTCGCTTCATCTCGGCGCGGAGCTGCGCCAGCCGCGCCGCAGTGTCGGGCCGACCGACCGACGCGCCCCAGGCGTACCGCTTGGCCAACTGCTCCACCGGGTCCTCGCCGAACCCGAACTCGATTGCCAGCCCACCCGGCTTCCGGTTGTCCTTCTCGACCGACATCGCCCTCACCTTCACGCGGCGGCGGCCCCCGCGCGCCGAAGCCGCGCCGGCCTACGGCACGAGTTCCTCTCGGACGCGATCGATGGCCTCCACCGCCTCCGGATACAGCCGCTCCATCAGACCGAGATAGCCTCGGATCGTGCGAGCACAGCTGGCGTCGAGCCGAACGGCGCGCCGGAACTGCGCCAGCGCGTCGCCGGCGCGTCCCTGCGCCATCAGGATGTGCCCGAGCACCTCCCGGTAGGCCGCGTTGGACGTCTTCTCCGCCACGGCCCGCCGCTCGGCCCGTTCGGCCTCCGCCGTCCTGCCTTCGAGCAGCAGGCACCAGGCCCACTCGTCGCACTGGGTCGGCTGGTTCCGGGAACAACCCGCGGCCCAGGACTCGGCGAGGATGGCGCAGCCCTGCCGGAACGGCTCCTCCGCCTCGGCGAAACGGTCGAGGTCCTGGAGGGCGACGCCGAGGTTGTAGCAGCAGTAGCCGTCACCCTCGGCGCAGCAGGCGCGGAACGGCTCCTCGGACTCGGCGACCCGCTCCTGTTCCTGGAGCCACATCGCCAACTCGTAGCATCCGAGGCTGTCCCCGCCGTCGCAGAGCAGCCTGTAGGGCTCCTCCAGCTCGGCCTCGGGTCCCCCTTCACGCAGGACGTCGACCAGGCCCCAGCACGAACCGCCGTCGCCCAGCCGGCAGCCGCGCCGGTAAGGCGTCCGCGACGGCGACGAGGTCCTGCCCGACGAGGTCCAGGCGCCCGCCCAACAGCCTGCAGGCGGAAGCATGTCCCGCGTCGCAGCCCTGGTCGTAGGACGCCTCCAGCTCCCCCCACCGGCTCCGCGACGCGAGCGCGATCTGGTAGTTCACGCAGCCGATCTCGTCGCCCAGGCGGCAGGACTCCTCGAACGCGGCTTCCTCCTCCTCGTGACGGCCCAGGTCGCCGAGGATCAAGCCGAGGTTGTTGCACGCGCCGGCATGGTCCCTGTCGCAGGCCTCCCGATACGGACCGACGGCCTCCTCCGGGCGTCCGTCGTGTTTCAGCGTGTAGCCGAGGTTGAAGCACCCGGCCATGTTGCCGGCTTCGCACGCGGCCCGCTCGACCTCCTCGGCCTCGGCGGTCCGCCCGGCCTCGGACAGGACGACGCCGAGGTTCAGACAGCAGGCGTTCCCGGGGTCGTGGGCGCATCCGCGACGGTAGGCGCTCTCCGCCTCCTCCGCGCGACCGGCGTGGTCGTAGAACAGCCCGAGGGACTGGCAGTCACCGACGTCCCCGGCGTCGCAGCCCCGGCCGTAGGACGCTTCTTCCTGCCCGACAGGCGGCGGGCCGCGCCACAGTACCCCGAGCGACCGGCATTCGTCCGAGTCGATTCCGTCGCACGCCGCTTCCGACGCCGTGTCCGCGTCGTCACGGTGGCCCAGTCCGCGGAGGATCATGCCCAGCGTCGTGCAGCTCGCCCGGTGACCGTCGTGGCAGGCGAGCCGGTAGGCGGCCGCCGCCTCGTTGTCACGCCGTCCAGCGTACAACCGGTCGGCCCGGACGGCGCACGCCGCGGCGCCGGCGTGCCGGCATCCCTCCTCGAAGGCCGCGTCGACCTCGTCGAGCCGATCGCTCGCTTCGAGAACGAAGCCGAGGCTCGCGCACGCCGCGCCGTCGCCCGAATCGCAAGAGACTCGAAGGAGCGTCCCGGCGGACGCTTCGCCGTGCAGGTCGGTCAGCGCGGAGGCATGCATCCGGCAGCCTTCCACCTCACCCGCTTCGCAGGCGGCGAAGTACGCCTCCGCGGCATCCGCGCCCAAGCCCCGCTCGTCGCGCCACTTGGCCAGCGCCAGGCACACCTCCCCGGCTCCCGCCCGGCACCCTCGGTCGTAGGCGGCCTCGGCATCGTCCAGGCGACCTTCGTTCCGAAGCGAGTCGCCGAGGGCGCCGCAGCCCTCGGCATCCCCGGCATCGCACGCCCGGCGGAATGCGGTTCGGGCCTCGTCGTCGCGCCGGGCCTCACGCAGAACGACGCCCAGGCTGGTGCAGCCGGGAGCGTCGCCCAGCTCGCAGGCGCGCTCGTATGCGGCCTCGGCGTCGGAATGCGCCCGACCGCCCTCGGGCACGTCGGTGCTTCCGGCCTCGAACAGCGCCAACCCGAGGGGACCGCAGAGCGGCGACGGGCCGTCGGCGCACTCGGCCTCCATCGCGTCGAGCGCCTCCTCTTGCCGGGCCCTGTCCAGCAGCAGGTTGCCCAGCTTGCGGCAACCGATCGCGTCCGCGCGTTCGCACAGGCCGCGGAAGACGGCCTCGGCCGCGGCCGTGCGCCCCGCGCTTCGCAGGAGAAGGCCGTGCGCCCGGCAGGCGTCGACGTCCTCCGTGAAGCAGGCGTCGGCGCCCGCCAGGACCTCGCCACCGTCTCCGGCTCCGGCATCGCCCGTCACACCGCCGGCATCGCCGCCCCGGATCTGCGCCGCCGGTCCGGCGTCCGGACTGTCGCGGCCGGAAGCGGGCGGCATCGGCGGGAGAGGCCGCACGCGTTTCGAGGCGACCGTCGACGGAGACGACTCGACAGCCCAGGCGCCAGACACCACCGCAGGCAGCGACAGGGCCGCCAGGGTCGCGACCAGGCTCCTCGACGGGTGGATCGTCGCGCGTCTCGCTGCGACTCGCTGTTCTCGGCTCCCGGTCAGCATCTCGTCCCTCCGTCCCCTCTCCTACCTGCGGCCGCTGCGACGTCGGCTCACGGGTCGGCGCGAGGTCAGGTCGCCCCGTCGTGCGCCGTCCTCCGTGAGGACCATCCCGATCGGGCTGACGGAACAGGAATCTGCGCCGAGCCAGTTCACGTCCGCGACAACCCAGAAGTCCTGCCGGCCGCGGCCGCCTCGGGCGCTCAGCGTCCGCTCGAACGTCGCCGTCGGAACGGCGAAGACGTCGCCGCAGAAGACGCGCACCGTCGCGACCCGTCTGCCGGACCACGAGAAGTGGTGGACGCCGACGCGGTACGTGCGCCCGGCGACGGGTGCCGCGACGGTGATGCTCTCGGGACCGACGTGCCAGATGTCATCGGCGTCCAGGACGGGATCGTCCGCCGCGCCCGGAGCGTCCCACGAGGTGACGCCGGCGCCGAAGTGGCAGTCGTTCCTCCGGTCGAACCACCTCGCCGCAACCGATCGAACCAGGTGCAGGTCCAGATCGCCGATCTCGTCCCAGGACAGCTCGACGCGCAGGCCGGACGCTCGACGGGGAAGGAGGGCCGGCGACACCTGGTCGCCGGGCATCGGGTAGCAGCGCGGCGCCGCGGCGACGTCCGCCAGCGAAGCCACGCAGAGATCGAAGCCCGTGCCGCGCGACGAGGCGAACGCCACGGTCTGCGCGTCGATCGCGACGGGGTCTCGCCGTACAGTTCCGTCCGGCGCTGCGAGGGGCATGACGAGGTCGTCGCGGTCCGGTTGGTCGATGTCGCTGCCTCGCAGCACGACGACGTCGTCGTTGCCGAACCGATCGCTGACGAAGACGAGGTCGCCGGCCGGCGTGAATGCGGGTGAGCAATCCTCGGCGCCGTCTCCGCCACCGTCACCGGTGATCGGCTCCGGCGGTGGCGGAAGTTCGCCGGGCCTCGGTATCTCGACGATCCAGATGTCGGCAGCGTCGCCGCGGCCCCGGGTGAACGCCACCCGACGTCCGTCCTGGCTCCAGGCCGGCGCCCGCTCGCTGTCGGCCGAGGTCACGAGCAGGCTCGTCGTTCCGTCCTGGAGACGCAGGAGGCAGAGGTCGGCCTGGGTCTCGGCGTCGCAGGGGGTTCTGGCGCATGCGTAGACGACGGCCCCTCCGTCCGGCGAGATGGCGGCGTCCGTGTTGCAGCCCCCGTCGGTCAGCGCCGAGACGTCTTCCACGGCATGAGGGCCGACCGACGCCAGGAAGATGTCGCTGCGACCGCCGGCAAATCCGCAATCCGACGGAACATTGCCACCCTGCCCACGCACGCCGTGAAAGACCATCCTCGAGCCGTCCGACGAGAACGACGGACGGCAGAAGCGGCCGTCTTCCGCCATGCCGGGAAGCGGCGCGGACCGCCCGGTGGCGAGGTCGAGGACGACGAGTCTCGGCCCGCCGTCCTCGAACGTCGTGACGACCACGGTGGCGGCAGGCGCTGGGACGTGCGCGGCTTCGGGATCCACTGCCTCGCAAGGTCCCCAGGCGGCGCACGAGACGACGACGGCGGCGAGTCCGGTGTTCCCTGCCCGCATCAGTGGGCCTCGCGGCGGGATGAGGCGGTCGGTCGGCCGGTGGGACGCCGCAGCCTCACGACGATCGAATCGATTTCCGCCTCCTCGGGTACCCGGATCCTGAGATCGGCCGGACCCGTCTCCGTCTCGAAGTGCACCAGCAACCCATCGTCTCGCGGGTCGACTCCCAGGTACCGCGTCAGACGAGCGTCGGGCCACTCGTACTCCTGCGCCTCCAGCGGGCCGTCTCCCGCCTGGGCGACGGCGACCACGGGAACTGGGCCGGCCTGCAGCAGGAAGTAGACGCCTCGCGACCGGACCACGGCGCTTTCCGGCGAGACCGTGGCAAGCTCGGTGAGCTTCCACATGCGATCGCTGTTGACGTAGATCCGCACGACCCGCATGACGCCGCCACCGTAGAAGAGGAAGACCGCGTCTTCCACGAACGCCGAGCCCACAGGCGGCTCGGGCAACACGACGCAGTACGAGTCGAACAGCTCGCTCTCCGGCAGCTTGTCCCGACCGGCCGCGACGTCGGCCGCGCCCATCATGATGGTGACGCACCGCTCCGACACGACCACCGACCACCGCACGCCGTAGTGGACGCCCAGGATCCGGCCCAGCTCCGAGGGCGGAACCAGCGTGACCCGGGCCGATCGCTCGACAACCGGGGATCGATAGACGAGCGACGCGTCCAGCCCGTCCACCACCAGCGAGAAGGTCCCCCCCTCGAACTCGAACGGCGGCGTCGCCGGCAGCTCGTAGGCATCCCGCTCCGACGGCGACGGTTCCCCCGTCGGGTCGAGGTCCTGCGAGCCGACGACGGCTCCCATCGGGAGCACCGCGACCAGCAGCATCGTCCGGATCATCCGAAACCCTCCTCCGGCTCGATCCCGGCTGCGACCATCGTGCCAGCCCGGTGGAGCCCCGTTTCCGGGCGATCCGACCGGCCGCCGGGCCGGCGGCCGTGCCCAAGTCGGAACCCGGTGGAACCCCGGCCGAGCCGGGATGCGGCGACGGACGCGCCGCCTGACCGACGCGCAGGTCCCGGGCTGCACACAACTGGTGCGGCTTGTGCAGCCGTCGGACGCTCGTTGTCCCCTGCCAGGACTGCAGGTATCATTCGCCAGATGCCCAAGCAGAAGACCCCAGGGACGGAGCAGCCGACCGTGCTCGCCCGGGCGAGGCAGGCGTTCGAGAAGAAGGACTTCGGGCGGGTCGAGAAGCTGACCGACGTCGCGGCCGATGCACTGACCGCTGAGAATGCAGAGCTGCTCCTCCTTCGCGTGCAGGCTCTTGCGGGCCGAGGTCGGGTCCGAGCGGCGCTGGGATTCGCCGAAGCCGTGCTGGAGAAGGTCGCGCTCGGTCCCGATCTCGCGGGCACCTTCCGTTGCGAACAGGCCAGGCTGCTCATCGAGGCATCAAGGCACGACTCGGCGCTGCGGGCCGTCGAACTCGGCCAGGCCGTCGCCCACCCGGAGGAACGACGGCAACTGGAGATCATCCGCGCGGTGGCGCTCTCGGGTCGAGGCGACCAGGAGATGGCTCGGGAGTTCCTGGAGTCCATCGCGAGAAACGCCCGGGCGGAGAACCGTCCGGACCTCGAAGCGGAGGTGTTGTCCCGGCTGATGCTCGTCGCCCACCGTTCGGCGGACCACGCCCGCCTCGAAGACCTCGGTCACCGCGTCATCGAGATCAACGGCCCGAAGGACACGCCGGCACTCGGCCGCGCGCACCGCTACCTCGCCGTCGCTTGCGGTATCCAGCAACGCTACCCCGAGGCGCTGGACCATCATCGCCGGGCGCTGCAGATCTTCCGCTGCCTCAACGATCCGCTCGGCCTGGCGCGCGAACGGCTCAGCCTGGGCCTGCACTACATCGACATGGGCGAGCCGGAACTCGCCGAGTTCTATCTCTCCGACGGCCTGAAGATGGCGGAGAGATGCGAAGACCTGACGCTGCTCTCGACCGCGTTCGCGCGGCTCGGCACCTTCGCACTCTCCCAGGGCAAGCCCGACCAGACGCTCGACTACTTCCAGCGCGATCTCGCCCTCACCCGGGAGACCGAGGCCGTCCACAACCGTGCCTACCCGCTCCGCAACATCGGGCGGGCGCTCACGCTGCTCGGACGCTTCAAGGAGGCCGAGCGAAGGTTCGCCGAGAGCACCGAAGCTTTCGAGACCGTGCACGACGCGGTCAACGTGGCGTTGACGATGTTCGACTGGGCGATCGCCAAGTCCGCCACCCCGGCCGGCGCCAAGAAGGCGCTCGCGTTGGTCAACGAGGGTCGGGAGACCCTGCAGGAGTTGGGCCGCGGACACATGCTGCCGCACGCCGACATCGCGGAGTCCCACGCGCACTTCCGCCTCGGCGAGATCGACCGGGCGGAGGCGCTCTTCGACCGGGCCGTCGACGCGTGGCTGGCCAAGCAGAACCTCGCCCGGGTGGCCGAGTCCGCCCTGCGCTTCGGAAATGCGCTGACCGAGGTCGATCAGCTCGAGCGGGCCACCCGGGTCCTCCAGAAGGGACTGAACGCCGCAATCCGCGGCAGCCACGGAGAGCTGGTGAGACGCTTCGTCGCCCGCATCACGGCGCTCGACAAGGACGCCCTCGTCCAGCAGCCGATCCGATCCAGTCCGGACTTCGCCCTGTCCGATGCCGAGACCGCGGCTCCGGCACGGACCGAGGAGATCGTCGGGGCCAGCACCGCCCTGGAAAGCGTCCGCGATCTGGTGGGGCACGTCGCGCCGACGGACGTGCCGGTGCTGATCACCGGCGAGAGCGGTGTCGGGAAGGAGCTGGTCGCGCGCGCCATCCACGGCGGTTCCTCCCGGCGAACACGGCCGCTCGTGATCGTGAACGGCGGCGCGACCCCGAGGGGCTTGTCGAGGCGGAGCTGTTCGGACACAAGAAAGGCGCTTTCACGAACGCGGTACGCGACGCACCGGGCAAGTTCGTTCTCGCCGACGGCGGCACCGCCTTCCTCGACGAGATCGGCGACCTCCCCCTGGCGGCGCAGGTCACGATCCTGCGCTTCCTCCAGTCGGGTGAGGTCCAGACGGTGGGCGACACGGCCCCCGTACCTCGGCGCGCCGACGTCCGCGTCGTCGCGGCGACCAACAAGGACCTCGTGTGGATGGCGGCCGAGGGGAAGTTCCGTTCCGACCTGTTGTTCCGGTTGAATGCGTTCCCGATCCGCGTCCCACCGCTTCGCGACCGACCCGAGGACATCCGCCCCATCACCGAGCACATCATGGGCATCGATCCGGTCTTCCGAAGTCGCGGGATCGTCAAGATCTCGCGTGCTGCGATGGATGCGCTGAGGCGGTACAGCTGGCCTGAGAACGTCCGCGAGTTGCACGGCGCGCTGGTCTACGCGGCGGTCCTCACCCGAGGCGATACCGTGCAGAGCGACGTCCTGCCGGCGAGCGTCGTCAGCGTCGGCGGCATCCCGGGATCCTGCCGCTTCCCGACCCTCCAGGAGGTGCAGCGCGAGCACGTCGCAAAGGCCCTGGAACTCGCCGGGGGTAACCAGAGCAAGGCCGCCGAGCTGCTCGGCGTGCACCGGAACACGCTGCGCAACTGGCTGATCTTCGGCCACGACCACCTGGAGCCACGACGCCCCGAGCCACGGACGGAAGGGCGCCCGCCGGGCGGCTCGTCCGGCCGGCGCCGCTGACGTTCCCGACGGCACCCGAACAACCGGCCGAACCGCGACCCGAATCGACGCCGATCACGGTCCGCGGGTCGCCGACACCAGCCGTCCGACGGCCCGCCGTCCCGCACACCGAAGATGGTTGACGTCGTCGGACGACGATGCTCCGACGGGCATCCAAGCCGACGACCCGCCTCAGTCGACCTCGCGGCGCTTCCAGGAACGGTCCCGCTTGTAGCGCGGGTCGGGCGTGAGCTTGTGGTGCGCGGCGAGCCGCTGCTTCCGGTAGTAGGCCGTCTCCCGCTCTACCTCGCGTCGAAACCAACCTTCGAGGAAGAGGCGGCCGTCCGCGGGGGCACGCCGAAGCAGTTCGTCCGCCCTCACGGCGGCGGTCGCGTCCCACAGCTGGTGGTACAAGACGTTGCGGGCGGCTTCGGGCGACGCAGCCGTGCGCCATTCCTCGAGGAGCCGGTCGAGATCCGGACAATGGGCCAACCACCTTCCGATATCCTCGTCGGACCTGACGGGCGGGCGCGGCAAGCGGTTCTCCTCGGGCCGGCCGACGGTTGCGGCAACCTCGACGACGCGCACGGGAAAGGCGGTCGTGAACTGGTGGTGACCGCATTCGACCGGACCGGTGGGCAGCACCCGATAGACCCAGAAACCGCGGAACGCCGAGGCCGGAAGGGGACCGGTGTCGAAGCCCCGCCCGCAGCACGTCGCCGCTCCACTCGCCGCCTCGCTCACCATCCCCTGCGCAACCAGGCGGCTGGCTCGGATCGAGCCGACCATCCAGACTCGATGCTGGAAGGCGAAGCCCGACCAGCGCGGTTTGAGGTGAGTGCCCACGCGAAGACGGTAGGGAGAGACGTGGAAGAACTGGGTCGGCCGGACGTTCCGCGCTACCCGCCTCTCGTCGCGTCGGCACTTCTGGCTCTGCAGGCTGCTCTTCCGCTTGCTCATGCCGCCCTCCCTCGTCGTCCCGTCCGGGCTCCCGCCTGCAATCACCGGCTTCCGCCGGCCTTGTCGCTCGTCGCCAACTCGTTCCGCGTCCAGGGGCCGACCGACCAGTGTTCGACGCCCTCGGCAACGTGGCCGGCGCGAACGTACTTCCCCACCATGGCGCCGAACTCTGCCGGGGAAATCTCTCTCGCGGCGCGAACGACGACCCCTTCGCGGTCGCCGCCCTGCGACGAACTCGTCCGCATCAGGGCCTCCACGTGCGACCGCAGCAAGGCCATGTTCGCGAACCGTACGTCGCGCGCGAGCACCGGTACCGTGTGGAGCCCCAGGGAACGGGCGGTCCGCTCCACCTCGTCCCACCCGAGGAAGACCTCCCGTCCGGCGTCGAACACGCCGAAGACCTGGTACCAGGCCTGCAGGGCGCGGTAGCGGATCGAATGGACCGCGAAGAGCCATTCGCCCGCCAGGTCCAGCTGTTCCGGAATGCAACGGCCGATGCGGGCGTGCAAGGCACGAAGCGGGTTCATCGACTCGTGCCACCGGGCGCGAGGGTGCACGCCCCCGCGCCGGAGGATGACGTTACTGCCGTCCATCTTCTCGGTCAGCACGACGGGGATGTCGAGCAGCGACGATCCACCGTCTTCGATCATGCGGTCGTCGCGGGTGGCGCCCGGCGAGAACGGCAGATGGCACGTTCGCGGGTATCGGTTGAGACAGGCCATCAGACCACCGTCGCCCCGTGGCGGAATTCCACCACAGGCACGCTGAAGGAACAAGGTTGGGAACTCCTGGGCGAGATCGAGCGCCGGCGGCCCGTCCCGCCGCGGACGGTGAGACCGTGGCGGGCGACCCCCTCGGGGGGCCTGGCACGAGCCCTGCAAGAGCAACTCGTCGCGGTGCCCGACGAAGGGCACCGAGGGAGGGCGACCATGAGGAAGGGCCTGACCCACGTCGCGATCGTCCTCGACCGGAGCGGAGCCTGTCAACGAAAATGAGACACCTGCCGGCCGCATTTACTGTAGCGCCTCCTGGTGCGCGTGGGCCGGTGCGGCCGGGCCGACCTGATGTTGCGCCGCCGGGTCCGGCGGCTTGTTGATCCACACCTCCGTCGGTGGTGCGCCGGCGACCGGTGGTCGTCGGACGAAGCGTTCCGGGTAGGCGGCGTACGCCGCCGTGAGCGTGCGCTGGCGCGCCGCCACCACGGCCGGGG
>JAAZOP010000177.1 GCA_012797735.1 Myxococcales bacterium | reverse complement strand
TGCAGCGGAACGACACGCTCCACCGCCAGCTCCGCCGCCGCCCGCACCACCCGCGCCAGCGGCTCGCCGCGGCCGAGGCCGACGCCCAGGACCAGCGGCACGGCGGCCGGCGCCGGCTGCTCGACCAGCCCCGACAGCACGGTCCGCTCGACGCCGATGCCCTCGACCACCCCGCGCCACCGGCGCCCGGACCCGTCGAACAGCTCGACCGGCTCGCCGGCGCGGGCGCGCCGCACCCGGGACAGGTAGCGGTGCTCGGCGCCCGAAACCTCGAGCCTGCCGTCGGCCGGCGCGGGCGATTCGAGGCGCAGCCGGAGGATCGTCATGACGGAGCGACGAACTCGACGAGCGCCCATTCCTCGAGGACGGCGACCCGGCGTTCCCACCCGTCGGGCCAGGCCGCCACGATGCCCTCGACCTCGTCCTCGAGCAGCCCGGAGAGGAGCGCGCGGCCGCCGGGCTGGAGGCGCGGAGCGAGCGTTCCGGCGATGGCGCGGTGGACCGGGGCGGAGAGGTTGGCCAGCACGAGGCGCGCGCCGGCGGGCACGTCCTGCGCATCGCCCTCGACCGTCCGCACCAGGAGGTGCACGGCGTTGGCCCGCGCGTTCTCCTGGGCCTCGTACAGCGCTTCGGGGTCGACATCGATCGCGGTGACGGGCGCGAGTCCGAGCTTGGCGGCGGCGATGGCGAGGATGCCGGAGCCGGTGCCGAGGTCGACCACCGGGCCGCGGGTGCCGACGCGGGGTCGGACCCGCTCGAGCGCCTCGAGGACGAGGCGGGTGCTGGCGTGGGTGCCGGTGCCGAAGGCGTGGCCCGGCTTGATCACGATCGGGGTCCGGTCGGGGTAGTGCTTCGGCGAGACCCACGGCGGGAGCACGACGAGCGTGGCGCCGATCCGCTGCGGCTGGAAGTACTTCTTCCACCCCTCGGCCCAGTCCTCGACTTCGATCTCCTCGATCCGGCCCACCTCGCAGCCGGGAACGGCGGCGGCCACGCGCGCCAGCTCCTCGAGGCCGTGGCGGGTGAGGGCGTAGGCGCGGACGGTGACGCGGTCGTCGTCGTCCCGGTCCGAGGGGAGGATCTCGATCCCTTCGTAGCCGGCGAGGTACATCGCGCCGGAGAGGACGTCGAGCGACGTGCCGGCGGCGCGCACCGCCAGGCGCCAGACCTGCTCGTTCATGGGCCGCAGTCGCCGGGGACGGACGGATCGCAGAGGACGATCGTCACGGTGGCGGGGTCGTTCGACGCCTCGCCGGTGCCGTAGACGATGCCGACGGGGACGGCGACGGCGGCGGCGACGCCCACGCCGACGATGGTCCAGAACCACCACGAGGTGTACCACGCGCCCTCGTCCTCGCCGCCGGGAACCGGCACCCGCATCGGAATCCGCTCGTCCCCCTTGCGCCCGACGACCGCGTTGTCCTCGTCGAGCGCCTCGAAGTAGTACTCGATGACGGGCGGCGCGATCCGGTCGCCGGCGATCGTCGCGGCGTACCCGGTGGGCGTCCGCTGGGCCTCCATCCGCACGAACTCGGACTCGCCCGCGGGACGGTACGCGACGACGAAGCGGCGCACGCGCCCGTCCGGGTCCTCCACGGTCGCCCGCAGCTCGAGACTCTCGCCGCGGGTCGCCTCGGCCGGAAGCTGGTGGTCGATCGTCGCCGGACGCAGGCGGGACTGCGGCGACACCCAGCCCGGACGACCTTGCGCTTCCCACTCCGCGCGGACGCCTTCGAGAAACTCGCTGTACTCGGGGGAGAAGACGGCGGGGTCGAGACGGAACTCGGGCTCGATCGCCAGGAGCTGGCGGAAGGCCTGGCGGGCGTCGTCCTGCCGTCCGAGCACCAGGTAGTCCAGGGCGAGGTACTTGAAGATCGCGACCTTCTGCTCCGGGACGTTCTCGGCACGCACGAGGGCGCGCTGGAGGGCATCGACCGACGCCTCGAATTCGAGGTCGTTGTACAGCTGCACGCCCTGCTGGATCAGCGGGTTCTCGGGGAAATCCTGCGCCTGGGCCGCGCCGGCGGCGGACGCCACCGCCAGCATCGCCGTTCCCAGAGCCGCGAGCCACCGCACGTTCATCGCCGTCCTCCCTCGCCGCCGCAGCCTAGCACAATCAGCTCCGCGTGGGGTCGATGCCATCGAGCGCCCGGAACACCGGGGCGGCCTGGTCCCGGAGGGCCGCGACGACCGGCTGGCCGACGCGCTCGGCCGCCCGCGGGGAACGCGCCACGAGCTGCCGGTAGACCGCGGCCGCCGCGACGAGCCGGCCCGACCGGAACAGCGCCTCGACCAGCAACGGCTCGACCGCGTCGGCCGGCGCGCCGAGCGCCGCCGCCCGCCGGAGATGCCCGATCGCCTCGCCCTCGCGGGCGGTGCGGACGAGATGTTCGCCGAGGGCGAGGTGCAGGTGCTCGACGCCGGCCACCCCGGGGAAGACCTGGACGCCGAGCCGCAGCACCTCCTCGCCGTAGCGACCCATCTCGGGATCGCAGGCGAGATGGGCGCGGCCGAGGAGCGCGAGGCCCTCGCAGACGAGGGCGAGCACCGAGCGGTCGGGGGCGGAGCGGGTCGGCTGGCGGCCGTAGTCGAGCACGAAGCGCAGCAGTCCGCCGAGCAGGTCGGCGGCGCGCGCCGGGTCGGTCGGGAGCAACTCGCTCGCCCGCCGCACCAGTGCGGCGTCGATGCCGCCCAGCGGGTCGAGATAGCGCTGCCACTCGTCCTCGACCTCCTGCCGGAGCCGCGCGATCAGCACCTCGAGCGTCACCGCCACGGGCTGGTCGCCGTGCAACGCATCGATGTGCACGTCCGACAGCTTCCGGGGCGGCTCGGCGAAGTAGACCCACCCGAGCGACCAGTCGAAGAGGGCGGCAAGCAGGATGTGGCGGCTGCCGAGCAGCGTGATCGCACGGTCGCGGTCCAACGGCAGTTCGACGACCGGCAGCTCCGGCTTGTCCTCGAGGATCGCGGCGACGATCCGCCGCTTGAACTCCCGCAGCGTCAACGACTCGGCCCGGCCGTCGCCGAGCGTGAAGCCGACGCGGCTGCGCTGGAAGTCGTCGGGCTGCACCTCGAGGTTCGTCACCTGCACGCCGAGCAGGGTCGACATGCCGAAGAAGGTGCGCCCGAGGATGTCGCAGACCTCGTGGAACCCCGCCACCCCCTCGCCGAGCCGCTCGAGCCAGCCGTCGGCGCGGATGTCGTCGAGCGGATAGGCCAGGCCGAGGTCGGCGAGGATCGACAGGCCGCGCGCCCGCTCCGCGCCGACCAGGATGCCGCGCGACAGCGCCTCGACCAGCATCGGCGCCACCGCCGGGGCCTGGAGCGCCGCGCACAGATCGAGCCCCTCGGCGATCTGCTCGCCGCGCCCTTCGAGCAGCAACTCCCGGACCCGCGCCAGCTCCTTCTTGGAAGGCCCCGGCATCACCCGTCACCATACCATCAACGACGGCCGGAGGATACCGGGTCCCCCGTCGCGGCGGGCGGCGGCCTTGCCGCCGGGAAGCGGCCTCCGGTACTCTCCCGATCCGGGGAGTGACGCCGTTGGCCGAACCGATCCGCGCCGTGCTGTTCGACCTCGACGGGGTCCTGGTGGACACCTACGAGGCCTGGTACGACCTGGTCCGGGCGACAGCCCGGCACTTCGGCGCCCCGGAGGTGTCCCGGCCCGCGTTCGACGCGAGCTGGGGCCAGAGCGTCGAAGACGACGCGCGCGACCTGGTGCCGGGACCGTCGGCCCGCCAGGTGGCCGAGCACTACGGAAGACACTTCCGGGAGCACGTCGAGCGGGTGCGGCCGGACCCGGAGGCCCGGCGCGTCCTGCACGGCCTGCGTGCCCGGGGCCTGCGAAGCGCCTGCGTCACGAACTCGCCGACCTCCGTGGCCCGCGAGATCCTCCGGGCCGCCGACCTCGAAGCGCTGCTCGACGCGGTCGTCGGGGCCGGGGACGCCCCACGGCCGAAACCCGCTCCCGACCTGGTCGAGGTCGCCCTCCGCAGGCTCGCGGTGCCCGCCGAGGCGACCGCGATGGTCGGCGACTCGCGGTTCGACGAACAGGCCGCCGAGGCGGCCGGCGTACGGTACGTGCACTACGACACCCGCGCCCGGAACTCGCTCGCCCGGACGCTCGCGCCGATCATCGAAGGAGCGGAGGAGGTTGGACCATGAGCGTGGTGAAACGGCTGGGTCGCGCGATCTCCGGCAACGTCTCGGCGCTGCTGGACAAGCTCGAGGATCCGTCCAAGCTGGCCGACCTGGCCCTGGAGGACATGGACAAGGCGATCCGCCAGGGGAAACGGGCGATGACCGAGCTCAAGGGCGAGGCGAAACGGCACGAGCAGAAGGCGAAGCTGCTGCAGGAGGAGGCCGACCAGTGGTACCGCAAGGCCGCCGTGGCCCTCCGCAACGGCGAGGAAGCCCTCGCCCGCGACGCCCTCCAACGCCGCCACGACCTCCTGACCCAGGCCGTCGCCGAGACGCAGGCGGCCCGGGAGGCGAACGAGGAGGTCGAACAGATCATCCGGCAGATGGCCCGACTCCAGGTGGAGCGCGACGCCTTCGCCGCCCGCAAGGGAACCCTCGCCACCCAGGCCCAACTCCGCAAGGGCGGCACCGACAAGCCGCTCAGCACCCGCCTCGGCGGCGACGGCAAGGGACCCACGGCGGTGGAACGCTTCGAAGAGTTGGAGCGGCGGTTCGACACCATCGAGGCGGAACGGGAACTCGACGAGCTGCTCGGCATCGGCAAGGACGCCGAAATCGAAGGCAAGTTCCGGCAGCTCGAGAAGCAGGGCGGCGTCGAGGACGAACTCGCCGCCCTCAAGGCGCGGCTCGACAAGGCCGACAAGCCGGCGTGACTCGGGACGCGCGACCACCACCCGGGTCGTTCCTGCACCACTGAAACGAGTTCGGTTTCAGAATTGAAATCACATAAGGTCTCAAAACGACGAGTCATTCTCAGGCCATGGGTGGACTCCTCGCCCGATTCGTCGCCTGTCGCCACCTGATGGGAAGGCCGCGTGTCGCGAAATGAAAAGGTCGGAATCGTCATCGAGTCCAGCGAATCGTTGTGATATCGGTAGATTGTCTGAAAGAGGCGATGTCGCGAGAGCCATGCTCGATCCATCGGAACGGGTTGGCACGGCGGTGGCATATGCGGATTACGGGTTGCGATGTAGGGCCCGTGCTATCGCGGTCTCCCCCCCCAGCGTGTAGCGCGGGCCCTACCCTGTTCCCTCCGCCCACGCGACCGTCCGGTCGTAGGGCGATGACAACCCGCCGTTCCTTTCCTGCCTGGCCTCCCTAACCAGGAGGTCGCTGCCCGGCGCGAACGGGCGCCGGGCAGGTCTATCGATCGGTCGGCCCCGCGGCGGGCGGCGGCCGCGTTGGCATGGTCTCCGGCGAGTGGTAGCCTCGGGGCGTGATGGACGACGCTCCTCCGGCCTGGGGCTTCTTCGGCGGTGCCTTCGACCCGCCCCACCTGGGGCATCTGTGCGTCGCGGCGCTGGCGCTGGCGCTGGGCGAACTGGACCGACTGCTGGTCGTGCCGACCTTCGACCATCCGTTCGGCAAGCGGATGGCGCCGTGGCCTGAACGGCTGGCGATGGCGCGCTTGGCGTTCGCGCCGCTGGCGCGGGCCGAGGTGTCGGCGATCGAGGAAACGCTGCCGCGTCCGAGCCTGACGCTGCGGACGGTGGCGGCGCTGTGCGAGGCCCACCCGGGCGTCCGCTGGCGGCTGGTCGTCGGTTCGGACACGCTGCGCGACCGCGGCGCGTGGCACCGCTTCGACGAGGTCGCGCGGCTGGCCGAGCCGCTGGTGATCGGCCGGGCGGGCCACGAACCGGCGGAGGGGCTGGCGGTCCCGGACGTCCGTTCGTCCGAGGTGCGGGAGGCGCTGGCCGCGGGGCGGGACGTTCGCGGGCGGCTGGCGCCGGCGGTCGAGCGGTACATCCGGGCGCGAGGGCTGTACGGCGCGACCCCGCGCCCGTGATCCGTCAGAGCATCGTGGAGTTCGGCCGGTGCGTCCGGCGCTCGAGGCCTCCCGGAGGACCGTCGCCGTTCTCCCCGGCGGCGTGGCGCGGCGGCGCGATCAGGTCGAGCGCCCGTTCGCGGTCGCGGCGGAGGGGGACGACCTCGTCGGCGAAGTGGGCGCGGAGGAACTCGGCGAACCCGAGCTGGCTGCAACGGATGTCGAAGCCGAGGATGATGTCGCGGATCGCGTCGTGCAGGGCGTCGGTGTCGGGGAAACGGTCGGCGGGCCGGGGGGCCAGGGCGCGGTCGAGCAGGGCCTGGGCGGCGTCCTCCCAGGGCCGGCCGCGGCGGGGCAGCGGGGGAACCGCCGCGTCGCGGGCCAGGCGCAGCGTCTCGACGTCGTTGCCGCCCTTGTACAGCCGCCGGCCGGCGAGCAGCTCCCAGATGAGGATGCCGAAGCCGAAGACGTCGGCCCGCTGATCGACAGGGTCGCCGCGGGCCTGCTCGGGGGCCATGTACGCGAACTTCCCGCGCAGCGTCTCCGCCTCCGCGGCCGCCTCGTCCGGCGGCAGCGCCTCGGCCGCGGCGCGTGCGATGCCGAAGTCGCACAGCTTGACCTCGCCCTCGAAGGACACCAGCACGTTCGTCGGCGAGAGATCCCGGTGCACGATGCGCAGCGGCCGGCCATCCTCCGCGACGGCGCGATGCGCATGGGCCAGTCCGCGACAGGCCTCCTCGAGGATGAAGAACGCGTACTCCGGCGGGAACGGGATCTGCCGGCGGGTGCACAGCCGCAGGAGCCGGTGCAGATCCAACCCCTCCACGTACTCCATGTCGATGTGCAGCCGCTCGTCGATCCGCCCCAGGTCGTAGACCTGGACGATGTTGGCGTGGCGCAGCGAGGCACACAGCTTCGCCTCGGCGATCAGCATCCTGCCGAACTGCGCGTCGGCCGAGAGGTGGGCCAGCATGCGCTTGACGGCCACGAGACGCGGGGCGCCGAGCCGGGTGAAGGTGCGCCCCAGGAAGATCTCGGCCATGCCGCCGCGACCGATCAGGTCGAACAGGACGTAGGGCCCGAAACGCTGGGGCAACGGCGTTCCGTCGGCGTCCCTAAGCACAGGCCACCTCCGTCGGCGGGGTCTCCTCGGTCACGACGACCGCGCCGTCCCGGACGTCCACGCGCAGCCGGGCGCCCGGCGGCAGATCCGGCCGCAACAGCGCCTTCGCCAGGGGAGCTTCGACGAGCCGCTGGATCGCGCGGCGCATCGGCCGGGCGCCGAGCGCCGGCTCGTAGCCGCCGGCCGCCGGCAGGTGCTCGACGAGCCGGTCGCCCGCCGCGACGGTCACGTCGCGCCCCGCCTCCGCCGCCGCGAAGGTGTCGCGGAGCAGCAGGCGGGCGATGTCGCGGATCTCCTCCGCGCCGAGCGGCTCGAACACCAGCGTCTCGTCGATCCGGTTCCACAGCTCGGGCGGCAACGCCCGGCGCGCCGCGGCCAGCACGGCGCCGGGGTCCGGAGCGTCCGCCGCGCGGCCGAACCCGACCGCCCGCCGCGCGGCGTACAGGTCCGAGCCGAGGTTGCTGGTCATCACGACGACGGCGTTGCGGAAATCGACCACCTGCCCGCGCCCGTCGGTGAGCCGGGCGTCCTCGAGCACCTGGAGGAACAGCCGGTGCACGTCCGGGTGGGCCTTCTCGAACTCGTCGAGCAGCACCACCTGGTACGGGCGCCGGCGCAAGGCGTCCGACAGCAGGCCGCCGGCCTCGAAGCCGACGTAGCCCGGCGGCGCGCCGACCAGCCGCGCCACCGCGTGCGGCTCCGCGTACTCGCTCATGTCCAGCCGCAGCAGGTTCTCGCGGCCGGGGAACAGGCTCTCCGCGATCGCGCGCGCGGTCTCCGTCTTGCCGACGCCGGTCGGGCCGAGGAACAGGAACGAACCGATCGGACGGCGACCGCGGAAACCGGCCGCGTTGCGGCGGAGCACGTCCGCCACGCGGGCCAGCGCCGGACGATGGCCCACGATG
>JAAZOP010000176.1 GCA_012797735.1 Myxococcales bacterium | reverse complement strand
GCCGGCTGCGCCGCCAGATCACGCTCGGCGGCAACCTGGTCGCGCTCTACCCCTGGTCCGACACCGCGCCGGCCCTGCTGGCGCTCGGCGCGACGGTCCGCCTGCGCGGTGCGGGCGGGACGCGCGCGGTGCCGATCGAGGAGTTCGTGTCGCGCCACCCCTCGAAGGTGCTGCAGCCGGGGGAGCTCGTGGTCGAGGTCGGGGTGCCGCGCGCCGGGCCGCACACCGGCAGCGCCTTCCTCAAGTTCGCCCGCTCCGCGGTCGATTACACGCTGTGCGACGCGGCGGCGTGGGTGCGGATGGACGGCCAGGCGATCCGCGAGGCGCGCGTGGCGGTCGGCGGGCTGCGGCCGCTTCCGGCGCGGCTCGCCGCCGCCGAGGGGGCGCTCGCCGGGAAGGCGCCCGATGCGGGGACGCTCGCCGCCGCCGCGGCGGCGGGCGCGGCGGAGGTCGAAATCTCGGCCGACTTCCGGGCGTCGGTCGAGTATCGCCGCGAACTGTGCGGCGTGCTGGTGCGCCGCGCGCTGGAGACGGCGGTCCGCCGGGCCGCCGGGAGGACCGCATGAGACTCGAACTGACGATCAACGGCGTGCCCCGCGTCTTCGAGGTCGCGCCGGAGGCGTTGCTGATCGACGTGCTGCGCGAACAGGCGGGGTGCCGGAGCGTCAAGCGGGGCTGCGAGGCCGGCGATTGCGGCGCCTGCACCGTGCTGGTCGACGGCCGCCCGCTCGCCTCCTGCCTGCTGCTCGCCGGCCAGGTCGCCGGGCGCAGCATCACGACCGTCGAGGGTCTCGGGACGCCGGAGCGGCCGCATCCGCTGATGACGGCGCTGGTCGAGGCGGGGGCGGTCCAGTGCGGCTTCTGCATCCCCGGCGTGATCCTGTCGGCCAAGGCGCTCCTGGACGAGAATCCGAATCCCACCGCCGCCGACGTCCGACAGGCGCTCGACGGCCACCTCTGCCGCTGCACCGGCTACGTCAAGCAGATCGAGGCGGTGCTGAACGCGGCCGCGCGCCTGCGCGCGGGGAAGGAGGGCGCGCGATGAGCGGCCGCCGCGAGTTCAAGGTCGTCGGGCGCAGCGAGCCGAAGATCGACGCCCTGGGCATGGCCGCGGGACGGGCCGCGTACACCGACGACATCGAGCTGCCCGGGATGCTCCACGCCAAGTTCCTCTGGAGCCCGCACGCCCACGCGCGGATCGTGCGGATCGATGCGTCGAAGGCCCGGGCCCTGCCGGGGGTGGCCTGCGTGCTGACGCACGAGGACGTGCCGCGGAACATCCACACCACGGCGGGGCAGGGGTATCCCGAACCGTCGCCCTACGACACGCGGATGCTCGACGCCAAGGTCCGCTACGTCGGCGATCGCGTCGCCGCCGTCGCCGCCGAGACGCGCGCGATCGCCGAGCAGGCCGTGCGGCTGATCGAGGTCGAGTACGAGGTGCTGCCGGCGGTGCTGGATCTCGGCGAGGCGATGCGGCCCGGAGCGCCGGTGATCCACGACGAGCCGGACTGCAAGGCGGTGATCCCGGTTCCCTACGAGCCGCAGCGCAACCTGGCCGGACACGTCGACATGCAGATCGGCGACCCGGAACGGGCCTTCGCGGCGGCCCCGGTGCAGGTCGAGGTGACCTGCGAGACGCACTACGGACAGCACACGCCGATCGAGCCGCACGTCACGATCTGCTGGCTCGACGCCGACAACCGCCTCGTGATCCGCACCTCGACCCAGGTCCCGTTCCACGTCCGCCGCATCGTCGCCCAGTCGTGCGGCATCCCGGTGCGGCGGATCCGGGTGATCAAGCCCCGCATCGGCGGCGGCTTCGGCGCCAAGCAGGAGGTGCTCGAGGACCTGGTGGCGATGCTGGCCCTGCGCACCGGCCGTCCGGTCAAGCACGAGTACACCCGTCCCGAGGAGTTCGTCTCCTCGCGCACCCGCCATCCGGCCCGCGGCCGCGTGCGGCTCGGCTTGGCGCAGGACGGCTCCCCGCAGGCGATCGACCTCGAGGTGCTGGTCAACACCGGGGCCTACGGCTCCCACGCGCTGACCGTGGCCTGCAACTGCGGTTCGAAGACGCTGCCGCTCTACCCGTGCCCGAACGTCGGTTTCCGCGCCGACTCGGTCTACACCAACCTTCCCGTCGGCGGCGCCTACCGCGGCTACGGCGCGACGCAGGCCGCCTTTCCGATGGAGGTGGCGATGGACGTCGCCGCCGAGAAACTGGGGATGGACCCGGTGGAACTGCGGCGGAAGATCCACATCCGCGAGGGGCAGGGTTCGGCGGTGTTCCGCGCGCTGGGGGAGGGCAAGAGCGGGGTCGAGCAGAAGATCGGCTCGTGCAAGCTCGACGAGTGCCTGACCCGCGGCGCCGAGGCGATCGGCTGGAAGGAGAAGCGCGGCCGCGACCGCCACATCGACAAGCGCCTCAAGCGCGGCGTCGGCATGTGCGCGCTGATGCAGGGCTCGTCGATCCCGGAAATCGACATGGGCGCCGCGTCGCTCAAGCTGAACGACGACGGCTCGTTCAACCTGCTCGTCGGCGCCACCGACCTCGGCACCGGCTCCGACACCGTACTGGCCCAGATCGCCGCCGAGACCCTCGACGTGCCGCTCGACCACGTGATCGTCTACTCCTCCGACACCGACCTCACGCCGTTCGACGTGGGCGCCTACGCGTCCTCGACGACGTACCTCTCGGGCGAGGCCGTGCGGAAGGCGGCGGCGATCGTGCGCGAACAGATCCTGGCCGTCGCCGCCGGGATGCTCGGGCTGCCTCCGGGCGACGCGGCGAAGCTGCGCACCGCCGACCGCGCCGTGCACGCGCCCGACGGCCGGAGCGTGACCTACGCCCAGGTCGCGCTCCACGCGCTGTACGACGCCGACCAGCACCAGATCGGCACGATCGCCTCCCACATCACGCACGCCTCGCCGCCGCCTTTCGCCGCGCACTTCGCCGAGGTCGAGGTCGATACCGAGACCGGCTTCTGCCGCGTGGTGAAGTACGTCGCCGCGGTCGACTGCGGCACGGCGATCAACCCGAAGCTGGCCGAGGGCCAGACCGAGGGCGCGGTGGTCAACGGGATCGGCTACGCGCTGACCGAGGAGCTGCTGTTCGACCAGCACGGCCGCTGCCGCAACCCGAACTTCGGCCACTACAAGATCCTCTCCACCCGCGACCTGCCCGAACTGGTCACGATCCTGGTGCCGTCCTACGAGCCGACCGGGCCGTACGGGGCCAAGAGCGTGTCCGAGATCAGCATCAACGGACCGCTCCCCGCGATCTCCAACGCAATCTACGACGCCGTCGGCGTCCGCCTCTTCCGCTCGCCGTTCACCCCCGAGCGGATCCTCCGGGCGCTGAAGGAGTCGGGACGGACGTAGCGTCCCCGCGCCCGGCGGGGCCGCCCGGCCGGTCGCCTACTTCACCCAGATCGTCTTCGCGTTGACGAACTCGCGGATCCCGATCGTCCCCAGCTCGCGGCCCCACCCCGACCCCTTGATCCCGCCGAACGGCAGTCGCGGGTCGGAGCGGACGAAGTCGTTGACGAAGCAGCTCCCCGCCTCCAGCCGCTCCCGCGCGATCCGCTCGCCGCGCGCTGCGTCGCGGGTGAACACCGCCGCGCCGAGGCCGAACGGCGTGGCGTTGGCCAGCCGGATCGCGTCCTCCTCGTCGCAGGCCGGGACGACCGCCGCGAGCGGGCCGAAGGTCTCCTCGTCGAAGGCTGGCATTCCCGGCCGCACGTCGTCGAGCAGCGTCGGCGGGTAGAACCAGCCGGGGTCGTCCGGCATCGCGCCGCCCAGGCGCAGGCGCGCGCCGGCCCGCACGGAACGTTCGACCTGGCGGTGCAGCTCCGCGCGCAGGTCCTCGCGCGCCAGCGGACCCACGGTCGTGTCGTCGGCCAGCGGGTCGCCGACCTTCGCCGCCCGCAGCCGCTCGAGCAGGAGGTCGGTGAAGCGCGCGCGCACCGCCTCGACGACGACAAACCGCTTGGCGGCGATGCAGCTCTGGCCGGCGTTGAGCAGCCGCGCCGTCGCGCAGGCCGTCGCGGCCGCCTCGAGGTCGGCGTCTTCCAGGACGAGGTACGGGTCCGAGCCGCCGAGTTCGAGCACCGTCTTCTTCAGCGCGGCGCCGGCGCGGGCCGCCACCGCCCGCCCGGCGGGCGTTCCGCCGGTCAACGCCACCGCCGCCACCTCCGGCGCGTCGATCAGCGCGCCGACCCGGGCCGACGAGAGCGGCAGGGTCCGGAACGCGCCGATCGGAACCCCGGCCGCATGGAAGACCTGTTCGATCGCCAGCGCGCAGCCGGTGACGTTCGCGGCGTGCTTGAGCAGTACGACGTTGCCGGCCATCAGGGCGGGCGCGGCGCAGCGGAACACCTGCCACAGCGGGAAGTTCCACGGCATGACCGCCAGGATCGGTCCCAGCGGCCGGAAGGCGACGTAGGAGCGGGCCGCCTCCGTCGCCGCCGGCTCGGGCGCCAGCAGCCGCTCGGCGTGCTCGGCGAAGTGGCGGCAGACCCAGGCGCACTTGTCGACCTCGGCGCGCCCCTGCGCGAGCGGCTTGCCCATTTCGAGGGCCGCCAGGCGGGCGAGCGCCTCGCGGCGACGCTCGAGCTGTCCGGCCGCCGCCGTCAGGCGTTCGGCGCGCGCGGCGAAAGTCGTGTCGCGCCAGGCGGCGAACGCCTCCGCCGCCTGCGCCAGGATCGCCCGCAGCTCCTCGTCGCCCAGCTCCGGGTGCTCGCCCAGGGTCCGTCCGGTCGTCGGATTCACCGTCCGCAGCGCCATCGCGCCCTCCTCGGGCCGGACTCTACCCGAGATCGCGCGGCCGTGCGGCGGCATCCGATGCGCCCGGGCGGCGGGTCGTGGACGCGGCCGGGGCTCGCTGGTAGACTCCGGCCGATGCGGTCGCCGTTCCCGGTCCGGGTGCCGTGGAGGTGGGTCGTGCCGGGGCTCGCAATGCTCGTCCTGCCGGCGTGTCGCGAGCTGGAGGGGTTCTCCACCGCCGCAGGCGAGGTCTACCGCGGTTCGATCGTCTCCGCGGACGACGTCCGCACCGGGTTCGACGCCGACGGCGACACGATCGACGACGTGTTCGCGCCCGGAACGACGATGGAGCTGACGCTGCGCTTCGAGGAGTTCCAGACCGACAACGTCGCCCGCATCACGACCTCGGACGGCCTGTTCGCGGACGCGCCGCTCCTCTCGATCGGGCCGTTGTGGCACGACACCCTGTCCGCGTTGACCTTCCCGGCCGGCCGGCTGCGCTCGGGGATGTACTGGGTGCGCGCGGCGGCCGCGGCGCCGCCGGAGCTGGCGAATCGCGAGGTCCTGGCGGTGCTGTCGCTGATGAACGACGGGTCGGTCGAGGTGCGCTTGATCTCGGGCACGGATCGGCTGTATGGGCTGTTCCGGCTGCGGAAGGAATCGAGGAGTTGAGGCGCGATCGCGCGCCGTGGAAGGTTCCGGGATGCGCATCCTGTACGTCGAGGACAACGAGCCGAACTTCCAGCTCGTGCGGAAGATCCTGGCCTACGACCGGCACGAGGTGGTGCACGCCACGGACGGCGCGCAGGCGCTGGCGATGGTGCGCGAGCAGCGTCCGGACCTCGTGCTGATGGACCTCGGCCTGCCGGGCATGGACGGCTACGAGGCGGCGCGCCGCCTGCGGGACGAGCCGGCGATGCAGGGCGTGCCGATCGCCGCGCTGACGGCCAGCGTGCGGGAGGCGGACCGCGAGCGGGCGCGGCGCGAGGGTTTCGCGGGCTTCATCGAGAAGCCGTTCCGGGTCGACCGGCTGCGCAAGGAGGTCGCCCGGATCCTCGGGACGCCGATCTCCTCCAACCCCCCGCCGTGAGGTTGCTGGCCGTCGAGACCTCGTGCGACGAGACCGCCGCGGCGGTGCTGGAGGTCGGTCTGCCGCGGCGGCCCGCGCCGGGGGGGGCGCCGCCCGCGGCGTTGCCGGAGGCCGTCGTCCTCTCCGACGTCGTCGCCTCGCAGATCCGCGCCCACGCGCGCTACGGCGGCGTGGTTCCGGAACTCGCCTCGCGCCGGCACCTGACCGCGATCCTGCCGGTGCTGCGGCGTGCCCTGCGCGGCGCCGGCTGCGACCTCGCGTCGATCGATGCGCTCGCCGTCACCGCCGGCCCCGGCCTCGTCGGCTCGCTGCTCGTCGGCATCCAGGTCGCCAAGGCGATCGCCCACGCCCGCGGCGTGCCGCTGGTCGGCGTCCACCACCTCCACGCGCACCTGCTCTCGTCCCACGTGCGCCGTCCGGGCGCCGCCGCGCCGGCGCCGCAATTCCCGTACGTGGCCCTGGTCGTCTCCGGCGGCCACACGGCGCTGTACCGCGTCGAGGCGCCGGAGGCGATCGATCTGCTGGCGGCGACGCGCGACGACGCGGCGGGCGAGGCGTTCGACAAGGTCGGCAAGCTGCTCGGCCTCCCCTATCCCGGCGGCCCGGCGATCGATGCCGCCGCCCGCGGCGCCGATCCCGGCGACCTGCGGCTGCCGCAGGGACTCCACCGCAAGGACACGCTCGACTTCTCCTTCTCCGGGCTCAAGACGGCGGTCGCCGACCTGCTGGCTGGGCGGCCGGCCCCTTCCCCCGCCGAGGTGCGGCGCATCGCCGCCGCCTTCCAGCGCTCCGTCGTCGGGTCGCTCGTCGCCAAGTCGCTGCGCGCCTGCGAGACGACCGGCATCCGGCGGCTGGCGATCGGCGGCGGCGTCGCGGCGAACGGAGCGCTCCGCGAAGCGCTGGCGGCGGCGTGCGCGGCGGCCGGGGTCGAACTCCACCTGCCGGAGCGGCGGGACTGCACCGACAACGCGGCGATGGTCGGGGTCGCGGCCCTCCCGCGGTTGGCCCGCGGCGTCGACGACGGCGGGTCGCTCGGGGCCCGCGCCGACTGGGACTGGGCCGACGCCGCCGGGATGCGCTGACGGGAACGACGGACCGGCGGAACCACCGTGGAGCGGCCGTGGAACGGCCCCAGGGCCTCGCCGAAGTTGCCGCCGCCCATGCCTGCCCCGATGATCGCCCGTCCCCTGCAGATCCACCCAGCGTTCTCGTGATTCGCGGATGGCCCGCCAGGGCCGTGGGGAACTGAAGCCTCGCGCCGGCCGGCGATGCGGACTTCGGCGACACCCTGAGAACGGACCCGGTTTCGTTGACAAGGCCGGGGCCGTGATTATGGTGCCGCCGCTCCGGCAGCGAACCCGCGCGGATGCGGCGGGAAACGCTTTGGAATCGCCGAGATAGGAGGTTGAGCCATGAAGATCCGTCCGTTGCACGACCGTGTCATCGTCAAGCGCCTCGAGGAGGAGGAGAAGACCAAGGGCGGGATCATCATCCCGGACACGGCCAAGGAGAAGCCGCTGGAGGGCCGGGTGGTCGCCGCGGGCAAGGGGAAGATCCTCGAGAATGGCGAGGTTCGCCCGCTGGACGTGAAGGAGGGTGACCGCGTGCTGTTCGGCAAGTACTCCGGGACGGAGGTCAAGATCGAGGGCGAGGAGCACCTGATCCTGCGCGAGGAGGACATCCTCGGCGTGATCGAGAAGTAGACCGCCGCGAGGCGATTCGACCGGTCCCCGCCGGCGTGCGGGGCGCCGCGTCCGGGAGGTGAGCGATGGCAGCCAAGGAGATCATGTACCAGGAGAGCGCGCGGTCGAAGATGCTGCGCGGGATGAACATGCTGGCCAACGCGGTGGCCGTGACGCTGGGGCCGCGGGGCCGCAACGTCGTGATCGAGAAGAGCTTCGGCGCGCCGGTGGTGACCAAGGACGGCGTGACCGTGGCCAAGGAGATCGAGCTCGAGGACAAGTTCGAGAACATCGGCGCGCAGATGGTGCGCGAGGTGGCGAGCAAGACCTCGGACGTGGCCGGCGACGGCACCACCACCGCCACCGTGCTGGCCCAGGCGATCTTCCGCGAGGGGATGAAGCTGGTCACCGCGGGCCACAACCCGATGGAGATCAAGCGCGGGATCGACAAGGCCGTCGAGGCGATCGTCGAGAAGCTGAAGAAGCTGTCGAAGCCGACGAAGGACCAGAAGGAGATCGCCCAGGTCGGCACGATCTCGGCGAACAACGACGAGACGATCGGCAAGATCATCGCGGACGCGATGGAGAAGGTCGGGAAGGAAGGCGTGATCACCGTCGAGGAGGCCAAATCGATGGAGACCACGCTCGAGACGGTCGACGGCATGCAGTTCGACCGCGGCTTCGTCTCGCCGTACTTCATCACCGACGCCGAGAAGATGGAGGCGGTGCTCGACGACCCCTACATCCTGATCTCGGAGAAGAAGATCTCCAACATGAAGGACCTCCTCCCCGTGCTGGAGGAAGTCGCCCGTTCGGGCAAGCCGCTGCTGATCATCGCCGAGGATATCGAGGGCGAGGCGCTGGCGACGCTGGTGGTGAACAAGATCCGCGGCACGCTCCAGGTCGCGGCCGCCAAGGCCCCCGGCTTCGGCGACCGCCGCAAGGAGATGCTCAAGGACATCGCCATCCTCACCGGCGTCCCCGGCGGCCAGGTCGTCTCCGAGGAACTCGGCATCAAGCTCGAGAACGTCCGCCTCGGCGACCTCGGACGCGCCAAGCGCGTCAAGCTCGACAAGGACAACACCACGATCATCGATGGCGCCGGCAAGAAGGCCGACATCAAGGCCCGGATGGAGCAGATCCGCGCCCAGATCAAGGACACCACCTCGGACTACGACCGCGAGAAGCTCCAGGAACGTCTGGCCAAGATCGCCGGCGGCGTCGCCGTGATCAAGGTCGGCGCGGCCACCGAGTCCGAGATGAAGGAGAAGAAGGCCCGCGTCGAAGACGCGCTCAACGCCACCCGTGCCGCGGTCGAGGAAGGGATCGTCCCCGGCGGCGGCGTCGCCCTGATCCGATCCCTCGAGGCGCTGGACGAGCTCAAGCTCCCCGAGGAGCAGCGGTACGGGATGGAGATCATCCGCCGCGCCGCCGAGGAGCCGCTGCGCCGCATCGCCGAGAACGCCGGCATCGATGGCTCGATCGCCGTCCAGAAGGTCAAGGAAGGCAAGAAGGCCTTCGGCTACAACGCCGCCGTCGACAAGTACGAGGACCTGATGGAGGCCGGGATCATCGATCCGACCAAGGTCGTCCGCTCCGCCCTCCAGAACGCCGCCTCCGTCGCCGGCCTGATGATCACCACCGAGGCGGTGGTGACCGAGAAGCCGAAGGAGGAGAAGCCCGCGGGCGGCGGCCACGGCCACTCCCACGGCGGCATGGACTTCTAGCCGCAGGCCCCTCCGTCCCTCCCGCCTCGAACCCCTCCCACACCACACCTCGACCGCCCCCGCCCCCGTCCTTCCGGCGACCTCGACCTGTTCACCGAGGGCGAGGTTCCGCTCCCCGAGATCCTCGCCTTGCCGCGCTCGATTCCCGACGCCACCCCTCGACGACGCAGAGCGTACGTTGTACCCGTTCACGGCCTCCAGCACGGCTGGCCGGAGAACGAGTGGCGCGTCGGCGAGGGCCGCGCCCGAGCCGATGCGCGGGGGGTCCCGGGGGGGACGAAGAGGCCGCGCCTGGGAAGCCGCCGAGTTCCGGCAGATGTGCGGCCGGGCGGTCCCCCCGGGGTGAACGGATACCGCAAGTTCGGTGTGAAGGGCCTGCGCCACGGTTTGCAGGCCGCGTTGCCCGCCGCGGCGAACGCGACGGCCCCGCGGCTCCACGACCCGCGGGACTTCGAGACCGCCCGCTCCTGGGCCCGCGATGCCGTCCGGGCGCTGGCTGCCGAGTCGCTCGAGGAGGGACCCGGGCCATTCGCGTCCTCGCGGTCGGCGGGGGCGTCGCCCTTCCGTGGTTCGTTCCCCCCGGGCGAACGCGCGAGATGCCGGCGGGGTGCTCGGGCCGGACGGTGGGCGCTTGCGACGCGCTACTTGCAGTTGACCTTGAGGACCACGGCGGCGCCGGTGTCGCCGGCGGCGCAGCCGTCGAACAGGCCGTAGCCGCCGCCCTTCAACACCAGCTCCTCGATCATCTCGATGATGAGGCGCATGCCCGTCGGGCCCTGCGGGTGGCCGTAGACCAGCGACGAGCCGTAGTTGTTCATCTGCTCCCACTTCAGGCCGAACTCGCGGCAGAACAGCACGTCGTTCACCGCGAACGGGTTGTGGGTCTTGATCACGGCGACGTCCCGGATGCCGATGCCGGCCCGTTCCAGCGCCTGCTTGGCGGCCGGGATGATCGCCTCGGCCATGAACCCCTTGCGGACGCGGCCCTGGCCGTAGGACAGGATCTGGATCTCGACGTTCTTGTCCTTCGACAGGTCGCGCGCCATCTCCCGCGTCGTCACCAGCATCCCGCAGTTGCCGTCGGCGGGGAAGGTCTGGGCGCCGAAGCTGACGGTGCCGTCCGGCTTGACCGGCTTGAGCTTCGCCAGCCCTTCGGCCGTGCTGTTCCGCGGACCCTCGTCGCCCTGCACCGTGGCCAACACCTTCCGGCCGCTCGGGTCCTTCACCTCGATCGGCAGCACCATGTACCGCTTCTGGAACGCCTGGTCGTTCGCCACCGCGTCGCGGTACTGCTTCTCGCGCAGCAGCACCAGTTCGTCCTGCTCCTGCTTGGTCACCTTGTACTCGCGCGCGCAGTTCTCCGCGGTGTCGATCATCGCGTTCTTGGCGAACGGGTCGTCGCCGAAGTTGTCGAGGACCCAGTCCTCCTTCTCGCCGGTGCCGCCCGGCCCGAGCGGATTCGGGAAGTACAGGTGCGGGCCGTTCGAGCAGCGGTCGGCGGTGACGGTGAGCGCCAGCCGCGACGCCCCGCACTCGATCTCGTGCGCCGCCGTCTGCACGCACTTCGCGCTCGTGGCGCACGCCTGGCCGATCATCGGACCGGTGATCAGCGCGTTGCCGAGCATCCCCGCGGTCCAAGGCGCGCCGTAGAAGCACGACTTCTGCGGGATCGTCCAGCCCAGGATGAAGGTTTCGATCCGCTCGATCGGGATCTTCCTCTCCGTCAACGCCCGGTGGGCGACCTCCGCCGCGAACTTGAGCGCGTGGAGGTTGGCGAAACTCCCCTGCCACCGGCAGAACGGCGTCGACCAGTAGCAGCCGTACGGAACGAACGACTTCTCGAAGGGCATGGGCACCTCCTTGCCGTGCAGGGGGTTGTTACCCGCGCGGCGCGGGGGAGTCAACCGGGAAGTCGCGCCTGCCGCTCCCGGGCTTCCCGGCCCCCGGGCCGCTCGACGTCCGCCGGCCCGGGCGGCCCGACGGCGGGTCGCGGATCCGGGCGGACGTCCGTTCGGGCGACGTGGACCCGACGGCCGTTCCGGTGGTAGGAGTCCACCGGCAGGCGAGGCGAGCGGATGGGCGAGCCGGAACCGAAGCCGCCGGAGTCGAGGGCGGGCGTGCCGCGCACGCGGCTCCGGGCCGGGCTGATCACCGCCGCCGGCCTGTTCGCCCTCTGGGCCGGCGTCCAGGGCAGCTTCACCTGCGGCGAGAACGAGGGCGACGGGCGGCCTCCGATCGATCTGCGAGTCGGTGAGGAAGTGACCGGCGAGCTGGCGGAGGAGCTGGCCGAGGAGACGGCGGCCGCGGCGCCGGGAGCCGCGACGCCCGGCCCCTCCGGGCGGTCACCGGAGACCGGTCCGTCCGAGGCGCCGCCCGGAACCCGGGCATCCGCACCCGCGTCCGGCCCGCCGTCCGGCGCGTCCCCGCCGTCGGACGGGAAGGTCCCCGCGCCGACGTTCCACGAACGGCTGCTGGCGCTGGCCGGCGCGTACGTCGCCGGGAAGCTCGACCTGGACCGTTTGCGCGACCGCCTGTCCGACCTGCGCCTCGACACCAACCTGACGCTGATCAACGAGACGATGCGCGCGCGCACCGCCTGGCTCGACCGCCTGGGCGCGCTGCTCGACCTGTTGTCGCTCGGCGCGCTCGTCCTGCTGCTCGGACCGTGGTGGGTCCGGCGTCGCGTCGCTCCCGGGGCCGTGCCGCCGCCGTGGCGGATGTCGGTGCCGTACTTCGTGGTTACCGCCGCCGTCGTGCTGTGGATGTTCAAGCTGCTCGGCGGCCTGGTGGTCGGCGTCGAGAAGCTCCAGGTGTCGGTGGCGGCCTTCGGCACGCCGACCGCGGCGGCGGCGGACGCGGTGCTGCACTACGTCGTGTTCGGCGCGGACGCGGAACTGGAGCACCTGCTGCGGCTCGTGTTGTCGGCGCCCGAGGCGGTGCGCGAGAACCCGCTGGCGGGGCTCGGGGTGCTGGGCGGGATCTGGATGGCCGTCCAGGGCGCGCTCGACTCGACCGCCCTCTGGCTCGCCCGCCACACCTTCTCGCTGGTCGTGCGGGCGCTGCATCTGTACGGGCCGCTGCTGGCGGCGGCGACGCTGCTCGTGGCCTACCGGACGATCGTGCCCCTGGTGCGCAGCCTGGTGCGCTACCCGCTCGATGCGTTGTCCGGCGCGGAGGCCCCGGGACTGGGTCGGTTCGTGCTGCGGCAGCTCGGCCTGTTGTGGAAGGAGATCCGGGCGGCGGCCTGGATGCTGCTGTTCGTGCTGGTGTTCACGGTGCTGGCCGTCGCCGTGGTGCGGGTGCTGACCTTCGGGGCGGTCGTCGTGCTGATCCGGACGCTGCTCGCCGCCTCGACGGCGGTTCTGTCGGGTGCCGGTCTGCCGGACGCGGGTCTGCTGTGCGCGCTGCTCTCGGTCGCCCTGCTCCTGCTGCTCGTCGCGGGGATCTGCCTCGGCGCGGCGGCCGTGGTTTTCGGGCGCGCCTACCCGGTGGTGCGGGCGCGACTGCACGAGAAACGACGGTTCCGCCGCTTCCCGCTCTTCTGGCGGATGGTGCGGAGACTCGGGTCGCGCGTGGTCTGGCCCCTGCTGTTGTCCGCCGGCGCGCTGCTGGCGCTCTACTTCCTCGCCCTCGACTTCCTCGACGACCCGACGCTGCGCGTCTGGCTGCCGGCCGCGCTCGGGCCGCTCCTGGCGCTGCTCCTGTGGCGGCTGCGTGTCTTCTCCCGCCTCTGGCGGCTGGCGCGCCTCGACCCGCTGGCGCCGCCGGCCGGGCCGCTCCCGGAACCGTCGCCGCGCGGCTGGCGGTGACAGACGCCGCGAACCGCGGTAGGAATCGCATGCCGGCGGGGCCGGCGCGAGGGGTGCAAGCCATGCGCTACGACGTGACGCTGCTCAACGACCAGGATCTCTACCTGTTCAACGAGGGAAGCCACCTGCGGCTGTACGAGAAGCTGGGGGCGCACCCGTTGACCGTGGACGGCGAGGACGGCACCTTGTTCGCCGTGTGGGCCCCCAACGCGCAGGACGTCTTCGTGATGGGGGCCTGGAACGACTGGGACCCGTTCCGGCACCCGCTGCGGCCCCGCGGCATGTCGGGGATCTGGGAAGGGTGGATCCCCGGGGTGCGCCGGGGGATGCCCTACAAGTACCGCGTCGTCTCGCGCCTCGGGGGCAGGCACTTCGACAAGGCCGACCCGTTCGCCTTCCACGCCGAGACGCCGCCCAAGACCGGGTCGGTGGTCGCCGACCTCTGGTACGACTGGGGCGATGCGGAATGGCTGGCCGAGCGGAAGCGCGGGCCGCTGGCGGAGCGGCCGATGGCGATCTACGAGGTGCACCTGGGGTCGTGGGCCCGCGTGGCCGAGGAAGGGTACCGGTCGCTGTCGTACCGCGAGCTGGCGCCGCGGCTGGCGGCGCACGTTCGGGCGATGGGGTTCACGCACGTCGAGTTCCTCCCGGTGATGGAGCACCCGTTCTACGGCTCGTGGGGCTACCAGCTCACGGGCTTCTACGCTCCCACGAGCCGCTACGGCACGCCGCAGGACTTCATGTTCCTCATCGACACCCTGCACCGGAACGGCATCGGCGTGATTCTCGACTGGGTCCCCTCGCACTTCACGAAGGACGGCCACGGCCTCGTGTACTTCGACGGCACGCACCTGTACGAGCATGCCGATCCGCGGCAGGGCCACCACCCCGACTGGGACACCTACATCTTCAACTACGGCCGCCACGAGGTGCGGAGCTTCCTGCTCTCCAACGCCCACTACTGGCTCGACGTGTTCCACGCCGACGGCCTGCGCGTCGATGCCGTCGCCTCGATGCTGTACCTCGACTACTCGCGCAAGGAGGGCGAGTGGATTCCCAACCGGTACGGCGGGAAGGAGAACCTCGAGGCGATCGATTTCCTGCGGCGCTTCAACGCCGACATGTACCGCTCGTTCCCCGACATCGTGACGATCGCGGAGGAATCGACGAGCTGGCCGATGGTTTCCCGGCCGATCTACGTCGGCGGCCTGGGCTTCGGCATGAAGTGGGACATGGGCTGGATGCACGACACGCTGCAGTACGTCGGCCAGGACCCCGTGTACCGCAAGTACCACCACAACCAGGTGACGTTCCGGATGATGTACGCCTACAGCGAGAACTTCGTGCTGCCGCTGTCGCACGACGAGGTGGTGCACGGGAAGAGCTCGCTGTTGGGCAAGATGCCGGGCGACGAGTGGCAGAAGTTCGCGAACCTGCGGACGCTGTACGCCTACCAGTACGCCCAGCCCGGGAAGAAGCTCCTGTTCATGGGGAGCGAGGTCGGGTCGTGGCGCGAGTGGAACCACGACGCCAGCGTCGAGTGGGATCTGCTGCAGTACCCGAAGCACGCCGGCCTGCTGCGCTGGTTGCAGGACCTCAACCACGTCTACCGGCGCGAGCGGGCGTTGTGGGAGCAGGACTTCTCGCCGTACGGCTTCCTGTGGGTCGATTGCCACGACGCCGACCAGAGCGTGCTGAGCATGTTGCGCACCGGGAAGCACCCGGACGACGTGGTGCTGATCGTCTGCAACTTCACCCCGGTGCCCCGCCACGGCTACCGGCTCGGCGTGCCCCGCGCCGGCCGCTGGACCGAGATCCTCAACAGCGACGCCGAGGTCTATGGCGGCAGCGGCGTCGGCAACCTGGGCGGGGTCGACGCCGTCGAGTGGGGATCGCACGGCCAGCCGTGCTCGATCTCGATCACCGTCCCGCCGCTCGCCGCCGTCTTCTTCAAGGCCCCGCCGGCGCCGGTGGTCGTCGAGGCGGCCGAGGCGGAGGCGGAACCGGAGCAGAACGCCGGGGCGGAGGCGGAGGCCGGCGCCGCGACGGCGGCCGCGCCGGACGACGCGGAACGCGGGGCGCCGGACCGATGACCATCTTCTGCAACCGGACGCTCAACCTGCGCGCGATCGGCGCGGTCGGCTACGACCTCGACTACACGCTCGTGCACTACCGCGTCGAATCGTGGGAGCGGCGGGCCTACGAGCACCTGCGCACGGCGCTGGCCGGCCACGGCTGGCCGGTGGAGGGGCTGGAGTTCGACCCGCGGCGCATGATCCGCGGCCTCGTCCTCGACCTCGAACTCGGCAACGTCGTCAAGGCCGATCGCTTCGGCTACGTCAAGCGCGCCTGCCACGGCACCCGGTTCCTCGAGTTCGAGGAGCAGCGGCGGCTCTACGCCCGCACGCTCGTCGACCTCTCCGAGCCGCGCTGGGTGTTCCTCAACACCTTGTTCTCGCTCTCCGAGGCGTGGATGTTCGCCCAGCTCGTCGACGTGCTCGACCGGCACGCCCTCCCGGGCGTCCTCGGCTACGCCGACCTGTACCGGCGGGTGAAGGCGGAGCTGGACGAGGCGCACATGGCGGGGCGGCTCAAGGGCGAGATCGTCGCCGCCCCCGACCGCTTCGTCGAACTCGACCCCGACCTGCCCCTGGCGCTGCTCGACCAGCGCGAGTCGGGCAAGAAGCTGCTGCTCGTCACCAACTCGGAGTGGCCCTACACCGCGGCGATGATGGAGTACGCCTTCGACCGTTTCCTTCCGCGCGGGATGCGGTGGCGGGAGCTGTTCGAGCTGATCATCGTCGCGGCGCGCAAGCCGGACTTCTTCGCCCGCGACCTGCCGTTGTTCGAGGTGGTCGAACCGGAGGGCCTGCTGCGGCCGGCCCCCGGCGGGATCGCGCGCCCCGGACTGTGGCACGGCGGGCACGCCGGACAGGTGGAACGCTACCTCGGGCTGTCCGGCGAGCAGATCCTCTACGTCGGCGACCACGTCTGGGGCGACGTCACGGTGTCCAAGAGCGTGCTGCGGTGGCGGACGTGCCTGGTGCTGCGCGAGCTGGAGGGCGAGCTGGCGGCGATCGAGGGCGCGCGCGAGTTGGAGACCCGGCTGGCGGCGATGATGCGGGAGAAGGAACGGCGCGAGCGCGAGATTTCCCAGGTGCGCCTGCGACTCCAGCGGCGCCGGCGGGGCTACGGCGACGCCGGGGCGGACTCGCCGGCCGACCTCGAACGCGAACTGGGCCGGCTCCGTGCCGAGCTGACGGCGCTGGACGAGCGGATCGCGCCGCTGGCCCAGGCGACGACCGAGCTGTCCAACCCGCACTGGGGGCTGCTCCTGCGCGCCGGCAACGACAAGAGTCACCTCGCGCGACAGCTCGAGCGGTCGGCGGACATCTACACGTCGCGCGTTTCCAACTTCCTGCACCACACGCCGTTCGCCTACCTGCGGGCCTCGCGCGGCAGCCTGCCGCACGACCCG
>JAAZOP010000014.1 GCA_012797735.1 Myxococcales bacterium | reverse complement strand
GCGGCGACCCGCCGCCGGCTGTTGGAGGGTTGCGACGCGCCCGCGCGGCCGGCGAGCCGGGCGCCGGCCTGGGTCGGAGGGCTGGTCGCGCGGATCCGAAGGCACCTCGCGGCTCGGCCGCAGGACTTCCGCGACGTGCCGCTCGACCTCGCGGACGGAACGGACTTCGAGCGCCGGGTGTGGCGGGCGGCGCGCCGGTTGCTCCCGGGGCGGACGACGAGCTACGGGGCGCTGGCGCGGGCGATCGGCCGGCCGGGGGCGGCGCGCGCGGTGGGTCGTGCGTTGGGCCGGAACCCGGTGCCGCTGGTGGTGCCGTGCCATCGCGTGCTGGGGGCGGACGGCGGGCTGTGCGGCTTCTCCGCCTGCGGCGGCACGGCGCTCAAGCGGCGGCTCCTGGCGCTGGAAAGGGCGGAATTCGCGGGGTTCGCGGGCTATTGACGCTGCCCAGGAACCGGTGCTAGACAGGGAACCCACTGGGTCCTGCGGGACGCCGGGACGGGCGGGTGCAGTATGGACCGGCTCGTCGGCGGCCTCCCGGGAGGGCCGGGGAATGTCGCGCCGGGAGGCGGCGGCGAGAGTGGGTGGATGATCTTCGACTGGCTGTACGGGTTGTTCTCGAACGACCTGGCCATCGATCTCGGGACCGCCACGACCCTGATCTACGTCAAGGGGAAGGGGATCGTGTCGTGCGAGCCGTCGGTGGTGGCGGTGCAGTCGGACGGTCGCGGGCAGCGGCGCGTGGTGGCGGTGGGCAAGGAGGCGAAGGAGATGCTGGGGCGCACGCCGGGGCACATCTCGGCGGTGCGGCCGCTGCGCGACGGGGTGATCGCGGACTTCGAGATCACGGAGGCGATGCTGCGGTACTTCATCACGCGGGCGCACAACCGCAAGACGCTGGTGCGCCCGCGGATCATCATCTGCGTGCCGTTCGGCATCACCGACGTGGAGAAGCGCGCGGTGCGCGAGTCCGCGGAGAGTGCGGGGGCGCGGGAGGTGCACCTGATCGAGGAGCCGATGGCGGCGGCGATCGGCGCCGGCCTGCCGATCACGGAGGCCTCGGGCTCGATGGTCGTGGACATCGGCGGCGGGACGACCGAGGTGGCGGTGATCTCGCTGGCCGGGATCGTCTATTCGCAGTCGGTCCGCGTGGGCGGCGACAAGATGGACGAGGCGATCATCCAGTACATGAAGCGGAAGTACAACCTGCTGGTGGGCGAGCAGTCGGCGGAGCGGATCAAGTGCACGATCGGCACCGCCTATCCCACCGAGGACGTGCTGACGATGGAGGTCAAGGGGCGCGACCTGGTCGCCGGCGTCCCGAAGACCCTGGTGGTGAACTCGGACGAGATCCGCGACGCGATGAGCGAGCCGATCGGCGCGATCGTCGAAGGCGTCCTGATCGCGCTCGAAAGGACCCCGCCGGAACTGTCCGCCGACATCGCGGACAAGGGCATCGTGCTCACCGGCGGCGGCGCGCTGCTGCGCAACATCGACGTGCTGTTGCGGGAGGAGACGGGCCTGCCCGTGATGGTCTGCGACGACCCGGTCTCCGCGGTCGTGCTCGGGTCCGGCAAGGCGCTGGATCACATGGAGCTGCTGCGCGAGGTCGCCATTTCGTGAGTCGGCCGGCGGCTGACCGATGATCTGGCAGTTCCTCCGACGCTATCGTGCCCTCTTCCTGACGCTGGTCCTCCTGGCCGTCCCGTTCTTCTTCCTGCGCGCCAACCTCAAGTCGCCCGATCAGCTCAACCCGGTCGATCGCTTCCTGCTCCGCCTGTCCGCCCCGATCCAGTACGTGTTCGCGGTGATCGGCGAGGGCATCGCCGACGTCTGGAACGACTACATCTACCTCGTCGAGACGAAGGAGGAGAACGAGCGCCTGCGCTTCGAACTCGGCCGCGTCCGGCTCGAAAACCGCAAGCTCAAGGACGTGGCGGCGGAGAACGTCCGGCTGCGCGAGATGCTGCGGCTGCGCGAGTCGAACCCGGGCGAGTTCGTCGCGGCCCGCGTGATCGGACGCTCGCTCTCCCCCTTCTTCCGCGTGATGCGCATCCGGATCGATCAGGCCGAGGGCCAGGTCCGGCCGATGATGCCGGTCGTGACCCACGAGGGGCTGGTGGGGTACGTGTCGAGCGTGGTCGGGCCGTACGCCGAGGTGACCCTGGTCGTCGATGCCGACGCACGCGTCCCCGTGATCGTCGAGGAGACGCAGTCCAGCGGCGTGCTCTCCGGAACGGGGGAACTCGACCGCTACGCGGCCCGGATCGAACACCTGCGGCCGAACATCGACGACGTGCGGGTCGGCCACCACGTGCTGACCTCCGGTCGCGACGACGTCTATCCGCGCAACGTGCTGGTCGGCACCGTGGCGGCCATCACGCGGCGCGGCGCCAGGCAGTTGCAGCAGGTCGAGGTCGCCCCGGCGGTGGATTTCTCGCGCCTCGAGGTCGTCCTGGTCTACGTGCGCCGTCCGCCTCCGCCCGAGCCCTCGCCCGAGCCCGAGGCGCCGGCGGAGGGTGCGCCGGAGGAGCCGCCGGCCGGCGGCCCCGCGAACGTCGAACCGAGGGTCGGTCCGGCGCTGGGAGAAGCGCCTGTCCCGCCCTCCAGCCCGGCGGGCCCGTGAGGAGGGGCGGCCGTGGAACGCGTGGTCCGACTGCTCCTCCTCGGGTTCCTGGCCCTGTTCGCCCAGTCGACGCTGCTGGCCCTCAGCCCGATCCGCGACCCTCTGCCCGACCTGGCGCTGGTGGCGGTGCTGTTCGTCGCCACCGCGGACGTCGCGGTCCCCTGGTGCGTCGCCCTGGCGCTGGCGATCGGCTACTTCTTCGACCTGCGGTCCGGCACCCCCGTCGGCCTGCACTCGCTGCTGTTCGAGGTTCTGTACCTGGCGGGACGGTGGATCCAGCGCCGGTTCTTCCTGGCGGGGGTGTTGTTCGAGGTGGCGCTGGCGGTCAGTGCCGTCTGGCTCGTGGCGGCCGCCGTCGTGGCGATCCGGGTGCTGGCGCAGGGACACGAACCGGGCGACCTCGGCTCGATCGCCCTCTCGACGCTGCTGCGCTCGCTGTCGACGGGCCTCGTCGCCCCCGCGGTGTTCTGGTTGGGAAACCGCTGGGCCGCCGGGCGCAGGCCGACGCTGGCCGCGCGCCCGTCGGCGCTGCGCGGCCTCGGCTCGGAGGGTGGAGCGGCCGGCGGACGGCCGGCTTGAGGCGGCCGCGTCCGGTGTGATTGGATGCTGTTCATGGCTCCGCTGTTCGGCCCACCGGGGGAACTGAGCGAGTTCCGCGGGCGCTTCCGGTGGATCGCGCTCTTCGTGATCCTCGTGTTCGCGGGCCTGCTGGCCCGCGCGGCGCAGCTGCAGATCTTCGAGGGCTACGAGTACGTCGAGCGGAGCCGGCACAACATCGAGCGGACGCGGGAGATTCCGACGGCGCGCGGCGTGATCCGGGACGCCGAGGGCCAGCTCCTGGCCTACAACACACCGGCCTACACGGCGTACATCACGCCCGAGTTCTTCGACATCGCCGAGGACTGGCCGACCGTCGTGCGGTATCTCAACCTCGGGCCGGAGCGAGCCAACAAGCTGCGCGAGCGCCTGACCCGGCTGCAGGGGCTGAAGCGCTACCAGCCCTACCCCGTCGCCGAGAACCTCGACGACCGCCAGCTGGCGCTGCTCACCGCGCACCACGCCGAGCTGGACGGGCTCTCGGTCGAGGAGACGCCGATGCGCGTGTACCCGCTGCGGCAGCTGGCGGCGCACGTGCTGGGCTACCTCAACGAGGTGAGCGAGGCGGAGATCGAGCGGCACCGCGCGGAGGGCTACCGCTATCTGCCCGGCGACCGGATCGGGCGGACCGGGCTGGAAGCGGTGTGGGAACGCGAGCTGCGCGGGACCCGCGGGCGGGTCACGGTGATCGTGAACGCCAAGGGGGTGGAGAAGGGCAAGGACCCCTTCGGCGCCGCCACGGGACGCCGTTACGAGATCGAGCCGGTGCCCGGCAACGACCTGATCCTGTCGCTCAACGCCAGGCTCGAGGCGATCGTCGACCAGGCGTTCCGCGGACACCCGGCCGGCGCCGCCGTGGTGCTCGACGCCCGCACCGGCTTCGTGCTGGCGATGTATTCGAAGCCGTCCTACGACCCGAACGCGTTCATCCAGGGGTTGAGCCGGGCCGACGCGCAGGTGCTGGAGCAGAACCCGTTCCTGCCGTTGCACGACAAGACGGCGATGGATCACTACTTCCCGGGCTCGCTGTTCAAGCCCTTCGCTGCCCTGGCCGCGCTGGAGCAGCCCGCGATGCTGGAGCCGGGCGACCTGTTCGACCCCGCGGCCCGCTTCCGGTGCGAGGGAGCGTACGAGCTGGCGGGCCAGCGGTTCCGCTGCACCAAGGTCCACGGACTGGTGGACCTGCACGAGGCGATCGTCCAGTCGTGCAACGTGTACTTCTTCCAGCTCGCGCGGCGGATGGGGATCGATCGGCTGGCGCAGGTCGCGCGGGAGTTCGGTTTCGGCGAGAAGACCGGGATCGCCCTCTCGAAGGAGGTCCCGGGGCTCGTGCCCGACAAGGACTGGTACCGCTCGCGCCCGGAGTACGGCTTCCAGTATCGCGTCGGCTACGCGCTGCTGGCGGCGATCGGGCAGGGCAACACCAAGGTGACGCTGCTGCAGCTCGCCGCGGCCTACGCGGCGCTGGCCAACGGCGGCTACCTGTACCGGCCGCAGCTGGTGAAGGAGGTGCTGTATCCGGACGGCCGGGTGCGCATGAGCTTCGGCCCGGAACTGGTGCGGCGGATCGAGATGGACCCGGAGAACCAGCGGAAGCTGGTGGACGCGCTGCGCGGGGTGGTGGAGGCGCCGCAGGGCACGGCGCACGACCAGTGGACGCCGGGGCTGGAGATCGCGGGCAAGACCGGAACGGCGGAGGTCGCCCGCCGGCGTCGCGACCGGGAGCGCCGGCGCCGCGATTCGCGCAGCACGGAGGAGCGGTATCGCGAGCGGGACCATGCGTGGTTCGCCGGGTTCGCGCCGGCCGACGACCCGGAGATCGTGGTCGTCGTGCTGGTCGAGCACGGCGGGTACGGCGGCCGCTACGCGGCGCCGATCGCGGTCGAGATCTTCCGCGAGTACTTCAAGCGCATCGCGCCCCGGTGACGACCATGCCTCTCGACTCCGTCCCGGGACGCCGCCGCCGCATCACGATCGACCTCCCGCTCGTCATGGCCGTCGCCTCGCTCGGCGTGCTCGGCCTGCTCAACCTCCGCTCGGCCGTCTCGGTGGTCAACCTCCAGTTCTACGAGACCCAGCTCACCTGGTTCGGCGTCGGCGGCCTGACCGCGCTCGTCGTCTGGCTCGTCGACCACCGCGTCTTCCTGCGCTACTCGTACGCGGCGTACGGCCTGGTCGTGCTGCTGCTGATCCTGGTGCTGGCCGTGGGACGCCAAGCGAACCAGGCCACGCGCTGGCTGGTGCTGGGTCCGGTGTCGATCCAGCCGTCGGAGTTCATGAAGCTGGCCCTGATCCTGTGCATCGCCCGGATCTTCCACGGCGACGTGCGTCCCGAGCCGCGGACGCTCCGGGACTTCCTGCTCCCGGCGGCGCTCACCGCCATTCCGACCGTGCTGGTGCTCAAGCAGCCCGACCTGGGCACCGCCCTGATCTACCCCTTGATCCTGGGGTCGATGGCGATGGTCCTCCGCGTGCGCGCCCGCAGCCTGCTGCTGGCTTTCGGCGGCCTCCTCGTCTCCCTGCCGATCGCCTGGTCGTACCTGCACGGCTACCAGCGGGAGCGCGTGGTCACGCTGTTCGCTTCGCTGTTCTCCTCCGAGCGGCTCGACGTCCAGGACGCCGCTTGGCAGACCACCCAGTCGAAGATCGCCGTCGGTTCGGGCCACATCTTCGGCAAGGGCTTCCTGCACGGCACGCAGAACCAGCTCGGCTTCGTCCCGTTCCAGCACACCGACTTCCCGTTCGCCGTCTGGGGCGAGGAACACGGATTCGTCGGCAGCGCCCTGCTGATCGCCCTCTACCTGTTCGTGGTGCTGTGGGCCCTGCGCATCGCCGCCCGCGCGCGCGACCGCTTCGGCGCGCTCGTCGCCGTCGGGGTGGCCGCGATGCTGTTCTGGCACGTCGCGATCAACATGGGCATGGTGCTCGGCCTCCTCCCCGTCGTCGGCGTCACCCTGCCCCTCTTCTCCTACGGCGGATCGTCCGTCCTGGCCAACCTGATCGGCGTCGGCCTCCTGCTGTCCATCGCCGCCCACCGCTCCGCCAGCCCCTGGGAAGGGCTCGGCGCCCGTCACGGCCTCTGAGCGCGGGAATCAGCCGCCGGCCAGCAGGTAGACGAGGAACTCCCCCGAGTTGTCGAGCGCGGCGACGCGGCCGTCCAGCACCGCCGGACGGCCGGCGACGCCGGCCCCGGCCCAGGCGTCCTGCAACACCTGCCCCGTCAGCGCCTCGAACAGCAGCAGCCCGTGGATGTCGTCCGCCAGCACGATCAGCCCCCGATGCACGATCGGGTCGCGCTGCGTCCCCGCCGGATAGCGCCGCATCCAGACCGTCTCGCCGGTCGTCGAGTCGAGCCGCGCCAGTCCCGTCCCCGCGACCGCGGCCAGCACGTCCTGCTCCAGCACCGCCAGCCCGCAGGCATGCGTCAACTCCGGCCGGTGCCAGCGCTGTCCCCCCTGGGAAGCCTCGATCCCGAACAGCCCGTTGTCGTACGAGCTGACCACCAGCGTCCCCTCGACCTCCACCGGCGTGGCGCAGATGTCGTCGAGCACCAGCTCGTCGTGCCCTTCCGTCGCGAGATTGATCTCCCACAGCTTCTCGCCGGTGACGCCCGAAAGAGCCGCCACCGTGCCGTCGACGAAGCCGGCGTACACCCGGTCCCCCGATACCAGCACGCCCGCCTCGCTCCCCGACACGTACCCCTCCGGCAACGGACGCTCGAAGGACCACAACTCGCGCCCCGACGACGCCTCGATCGCGAACACCCGCTGCGTGGCCGTCCGCGCATACAGCACGCCCTCCCGGTACGACGCCTCGCCCCGCACCGGCCCGCCGAGATCCAGGCGCCAGCGCACCGCCCCCGTCTCCGGGGCGAACGCGAGCAGGTCGCCCCCGTCGTTCCCGGCCACCACCAGCCCGACGTCCTCGATCAGCAGCGGCGCGGAATGGAAGCCGTCCGGCTCGCCGTGCGCCCAGACGACCTCGCCCGAGCCCGACTCGAGCGCCCAGAAGCGGCCCTGGGACGTGCCGACGAACACCAGGCCCCGGGACGGATCGAACACCGCCCCCGAACGCTCGATCGGACGGTACTCCCTCCGCTCCGGGTCGATCAGCAGCCGCCGCCACTGGGGCTGCAGCACGCGGACACCCGGGAAATCGAGGCGCGCCTCGAGGGCGGACGGCGGAGGGGTGCCCACGCACCCCGCCGCCAAGGCGGCCCACCAGGCGGCCGCCGCGAGCGATCTATGGCGCGGCCGGTTCATCATCCGCCTGCGGCGCCTCGGGTGCGACCGGCACGGAATCGACCGGCGCCGCCGCAGGAACGGCTTCCGCCCCCGCGGGGGCCGGCTCCGCCACCGGCGGCGCGGCCGGCGGCCCTTCGACCGGCGTCGCCGGCGTCGCGGCCGGCGGCCCTTCGACCGGCGTCCCCTCGAGTTCGGTGCGGCGCAACCAGCCCTCGATGCGCGCACCGATGTCCCGCGGCTGCGGGTTCTCGATCCCCTTGGCCTCGAGCAGCAGGCGGCGGGCCTCGTCGGCGCGTCCGTCGAGCGCGGCGAGGCGTCCCTGGTGGTAGAGCGCGAGCGCCTTGTAGGCGCCCTGATCGATCTCGGCGATCGCGGCGAACGCCTGGGCCGCCTCGGTGCGCCTGTTCTGCCGCTCCAGGGCGTACCCCAGCCCTTCCTGCGCCACGAGGCGTCCGGCCGCGTCCTGCCGGGGGTCGGCCGCCAGGTAGGCCCGATAGCGCGCCTCGGCCGCCGCGCCGTCTCCCTGGGCCAACAGCTCCCCGGCCAGAGCGAGGCCCGCGACGAGGCGCGGGCCTTCCTCTTCGCCCGACTCGGCGACCTGCCGGATGCGCTGCGCGTCGACCCAGACCGCCGGGTCCTGACGGCCCAGCATCTCGAGCGGGTTGGCCTGGGAGGCCTCGGCGGGAAGGGCGCGCACCGGGACCGCGTCCAGCAGCGGACGCCAGGCCTCGACGTCGGCGCTGCGCCGCAGGTGCACCACCAGCATCACGCCGAACAGCAACACCAACGCCCCGGCGAGGGCGATGCCGAGCGTGACACGATGGTCGTTGACCCATCCGAGGATTCGCGCTCCGACATCGACGAAGTCGTCCGGCTTCTTCAGGTCCTTCCTCTGGATTCTCCGCGCCACGCAGGGCCTCCCGCCGCCGCGTCTCGCGACAGGCGGCGCGGACCATAGCGGGAGCGCCCCGGCGTGTCAAACAGCGCAGGCCTGGGACAGACGTTCGGCCAACGCCCGAGGGTCGCTTCCCGCGGAGACGAACAGCGCCTCCGCCCGCACGTCGAGTTCGCGGGCGAGCGGCGCGGTCTCGCCCCTGCGCCGCAGCAGTTCGTCGCCGGCCAACGCGCGGCGCAGCCTCCGCGCCACGCGCGACGCCTCGACCTCGTCGGTCGCCGGCAACACCACCGCGAACCGCTCGGCCCCGAGCCGAACCAGGGTGTCGGTGCCGCGGAGCCCTCGTCCGAGCCGGGCGGCCAGGATGCCCGCCGCCCGGGCCTCGACCCGCGGACCGTGCGCCCACCGCAACTCGCGCAGCGCGGGAACGGCCACCAGCACGACCGCGGCGCCGCCGGCTCCGTCCGACGCGACGGCGCAGGCCCGCGCCGCGACTTCCGCCTCGGTCCCCCGTTCCAGGCCCGTCACCGGGTCGGTCCAGGCCGGCTCGACCTCCCGCGACAACCGCCGGGCCAGGACCCCCAGCACGGCGTCGGCCCAGGGAACGTCGACCGCCGCCCGCGCCCGGAACAGGAACGTGCGCGCCCCGGCCCCCGCGCACGGCGGCCCCGCCAGCCACCACCAGGCCCGCAACGCCCGCAACGCGGAGGCCGGCGAACGAAGCGTGCGGCCGATGCGTACCGGTCGCGGCGGTGACCCCTCCAACCCGCCCGGCGGCGGATGACGCCGCACCAGCCGCAGCACGTAGCTCTCGCGAATCCCCCGCGCCGCCACCACGCGGTACCGGACGCCGTCCGAGGGGGCGAGCACGGCGCCGCCGGTCCAGCCCGTCGTGCCGTCCGACAGCAGCGCCTCGAGATACCACTCCGGATGACCCTCGACGCCGCCAAGCGCCACGGCGTCGGCGAGCGCCGCGCGCGCGGACGGCGGCAGGCCGAGTCCGTCGAGGGTCCGGGCGTCGGCGGCGTCGGCCAACGCGCGCCGGACGGCATCGCACAGCCGGGTCGCCGACGGCGGCCACCACAACACCAGGCGTCCCTCGCCGGCCGCCGGCGCAAACCCCGCCGGTCCCGCCAGGATGACGAGGCCGCGGCCCGGCAGCAGACGGCTCAGGCGCGCCTCCGCCACCCGAAGCGACACCGCGGAGCGCCGGGCGACCAGCACCGCGGCGTCCACCCCCGTCATCGTCTCGCCCCCCAACGTCTCCAGGCGGTCCCAGGTCCGCACCTCGAAACCATGCTTGCCCAGGGCTCCTGCCACCCAGGCCCGGTCCCCCGCACCCCGCGCCAGGACGAGCACTCGACGCGGAACCGGATGCGCGGGCGCCTGCGTCTCACGCCCCGCCTGGCCGGAACCGGTGTGGATGGGATCCCGCGGCGTCATCGAGACGGGAAAACTACTACAGGAACGGGGCGCACAACCACCCTCTCCCCGTGACCGCAACTTCCGGACCGGCCGCCCGCGCGCCCGGACGTTCCGGCATCTTCCGGGGTGGCGGAGTGCATTCCGAAACCGCCGCGAATTCGTCCCGGCTCGCCCACCCATTCGTCCCGGCCTGGATATTGACGCTGTGTCGCGCGGCGTGATACGAACTTCCCGCGAGAAGGTTCGCGACTCCCCGCCGGTTTGCGGTGCGGGTGGGAGGCAATGGCGGTGGCCAAGAAGATCGGTATCTTGGACGACTCGGCAACCATCCGCACGGCGTTCCAACTGACCTTCGCCGGCGAGGATCTGGGCGTCGAGCCGTGCCTCTTCTCCAGGACGGAGGAGCTGTTGCGCTCCGGGGAGAAGCTGGAGTTGCTGTATGTCGACAGCAAACTCGGGCCCCAGGACGGCTACCAAGCCTGCTCGCAGGTCCGTGCCGCACCGGCCTATTCCAATCTGCCCGTCGTGATCCTCTACGGTCCGGCCGAGGCGTTCGACGCGGGGCGCGCGGCCGCCGCCGGTGCCGCGGGCGGCGTCCAGAAGCCTTGGGAATCGGAGGAGATGATCGCGAGAGCGCAGGCGTTCCTGTCGGGTTCGGCGCCCGCACCGCAGCCCGCGGCGGCCGCGCCGGCGCCGGCGGCGGCGCCTCCGGTGCCTCCTCCGCAGCGACCGGCACCCCCGCCGCCG
>JAAZOP010000175.1 GCA_012797735.1 Myxococcales bacterium | reverse complement strand
TGGTCGGCGACGTCGAGACCGTCGGCGGTGCCGAGCGCCGGGGCGGCGGCGGCGACCGCCTCCGTCGCGCCGTCCTCGGCCACGCAGCCCGTGCCGAACAGCAGGGCCGCCACAGGAAGAATCCGGGAGAAGCTGCGTCGCGTCATGACCGACCTCCGTCGTGCCGGCGCGACTAGTAACTCATTCGTGAGTTACGCACAAGCGAATTCGTCCACGACGAGGCAATGGCCTGGATTGCTTTGTTGTTTCAGCGTGTTGGCGTGCGGCGTCGCAACCGGATTCCGCGGCGCGGACGTGCGCGAGCGGCGTGCCGCGTGCGGGCCGTCGTGGAGGCGTGTCTCCGACGGGATGCGGCTCGGGGTTCGGCTACGTCGCGGGGTCGAGCGGTTCGTCGCACAGGACGACGATCATCCGGCGCGGGCCGTGCGCCGGGATGACCAGCGTCTTCTCGATGTCGGCCGTGCGGCTCGGGCCGGTGACCAGGATGTCGAGCCGCCCGCCGGGTGCCGCCGGCCGCGCGGCGCGCCGGGCGTGGTAGGTCGCGAGGTCCGGCAATACGAGCGAGGGGTGCGCGAGCACGACGTGCGTGTCGACCAGCAGGGAGGCGAGCGCCGCGGCGCGGTCGGCGAGGGAGAGCGCGACGGTGCCCGTCTCGGCGATCAGGGCGTCCGCGCCGGTCACACCGAAACGGACCTCGCGCCGGGGATGCGGCGCCTCCGGGCGGACCACCTCGTCGGCCGGGATTCCCGCGAACAGGTCGCGCAGGAAGGCGCGCGCGTCGGGTGCCCGCGCGAAACGGTGGAACTCCGTCTCGCCGGCCGGGCCGAGCTCGCGGAAGCGCAGGGCGAAGAGGTCCAGGTCCTGCGGGGAGGGGCCGGGAGCGGACGGAGGGGCGGGGTCATGCGCCGGGACGTCGCGATTCGAAGGAGAAGGAGGGGAAGAGTGCTGCTGCGGAGAGGCGCCGGGAGCGGGCGGAGGGGCGGGGTCGTGCGCCGGGGTGCGGGGAGGCGACGGCGGGGTGTTCCCGTGCGACCGGCCGCGGGCGTCCGCCCATTCGTCGTGGAAGGTCCGGCGGGGGGCGGGCGGGAAGGCGCGCGAGCGGCTCCAGCGCCGGGCGAGAGGGAGGAGTCCGAGCAGCGGGCGGCCGAGGCGGTACAGGCGGAGGGCGCGGCGCAGTCGGCGCGGGTCGTGCATCGCCCGGGTGGCGGCGCGCAGCGTCGTGCCCAGCTCGCGGGCGGCGCCGGCGCGGACGAGCCGCGCCCGGAGCTGCAGCAGGCGTTCGTGGAGCGGGATGCCTGCGGGGCAGGCGTCGGTGCAGGCGCCGCAGAGCGACGAGGCGAAGGGCAGGTCGGAGAAGCGCCCGCCGCCGCCGAGTTGCGGCAGCAGCGCGGCGCCGAGCGGACCGGGATAGGCGCCGCCGTAGGCGTGCCCGCCGATGCAGCGGTAGACCGGGCAGGCGTTCAGGCAGGCGCCGCAGCGGATGCAGGCCAGCAGGTCCCGCTGCTCGGGGTCGTCCATCAGTCGCCGGCGGCCGTTGTCCAGCAGCACGACGTGCAGGTCGGGATGGCGGTCGGCGAGCAGCGAGACGTAGCCGCTCTGGCGTTGCGCGGTCGCCGACACCGGCAGCAGCCGCAGCAGCACGCCCAGGTCCTCGTCGCGGGCGATCAGCTTGTCGATGCCGGCCAGCACGACGTGGCGCCGCGGCAGGCAGGTCGTGAGCCGGATGTTCCCCTCGTTCTCGACGAGGACGATCGTCCCGGATTCGGCCACCAGGAAGTTGGCGCCGGTGATCCCGACCTCGGCCGCAAGGAAACGCTCGCGGAGGATGCGCCGGGCGGCCAGCGACAACTCCCGCGCCAGGGCCTCGCGCTCCGCCGGCGGCGCCGTCCCGTCCCGTTCGACCCACGCCGGCAGCTCGACCCCCGCCCGGTCGCGCAGCAACCGCGCGACGTCCTCGACGCCGAGGTGGATCGCGGGAGCGGTGATGTGGGACGGCGGCTGCCCCGCGAGCTGCACGATCCACTCGCCGAGGTCGGTCTCCGTCACCTCGAGCCCCGCGGCCTCGAGCGCCGCGTTGAGGCCGATCTCCTCGGAGGTCATCGACTTGCTCTTGACCGCGCGGCGTCCCGCCTCGCGCGCCAGGCGGGCGACGAGGGCGGCGGCCTCCTCGGGGGTCCCGGCGAGCGTGACGGTCGCGCCGCGCGCCTCGAGCGTGCGGCGGAAGGTCGCGAGCAGCTCGTCGTGGCGGTCGAGCGCTTCGAGGCGCAGGGCGCGGGCCCGGCGCCGCAGCTCTTCCCAGTCGGGAATCCCGGCGACGAGGTGCGCTCGCTTCTCCACGGTGCGCAGCGTCGCGCGATGCACCTTGTCCCCCAGGCCGCGATCGGCCACAGCCGCGCGGGCGCGCCGGCGCAGGTTCCCGGCGGTCACGGCGCCGCTCCCCGCGCCGCCAGCACCTCGGCCACGTGCAGCGCCCGCGGACGGTCCCTTCCCTCCCGGGCCAGAAGCCCTTCAAGGTGCAGAAGGCAGGACACGTCGGTGGAGACCAGCCAGTCGACTTCGGCGGCGCGGATCGGTTCGAGCTTGCGTCGTCCCATTTCGGTACTGATCTCGGGAAACTTGACCGAGAAGGTTCCACCGAAACCGCAACACCATTCGTCCGAGGCGACCCGGACGCGCTCGAGGTCCTGGACCGCGTCCACCAGACGCTCGGCGGGGCCGGCCGCACGCAGTTCGCGGCGCTGGTGGCAACCGACGTGCAGCGCGGCGCGGCCGGGGAGCCGGGCGCCGACGTCGACCACCCCGAGCCGCTCGACGAGGAACTCGCAGAGTTCGAAGGTCCGGGCGGCGACCGGCGTCGTGCCGACGAGCGCGGCGTAGTGGTGGCGGACCATCGCAACGCAGGAGCCCGAGGGGGCGACGACGGCGTCGTACGGCTCGAAGACGCGGCAGAAGCGCCCGGCCAGCTCGCGGGCCTCCTCGACCAGGCCCGCGTTGAACTGCGGCTGGCCGCAGCAGGTCTGCGCGGCGGGGAACTCGACCTGCACGCCGAGCCGTTCGAGCAGTTCGACGGTCGCGCGGGCGGCCCGGGGCCGGAAAGCATCGACGAAGCAGGGGACGAACAGGCCGACGCGCATGACCGGGTTGTCCGCCGCGGGGCGGCGAATGTCAACGGGTCCCCGCGGCCGGCGCCTGGCCGGCGGCGGTGATTCGCGCTAGCATGGCGCCGGGTCGCGCGCGCGGGGTCGGACGCCTCGTCCGATCGGCGGCCGCGGCGCGCGGCGGGAGCGGAGTCGGCATGCGTGGGATCAAGTTCACGGTCGTTGTCGTGGCGTGGGCATTTGCCGTCGCCCTGCTGGCGGCGGGTTGTTCCGACAGTGGCGGAGGACCGGACGGGGCCGACGGAACGCGGGACGACGGCGAGGTGACGGGCGAGGTGGCGGCGGACGCCGACGCGGAGGTCGAGCCGGAGACGGACGGGTCGCCGGACGCGGCGGAGGACGTTCCGGTGGACGGGTCGCCGGATGCGGCGGAGGACGTTCCGGTGGACGGGTCGCCGGACGCGGCGGAGGACGTGCCGGTGGACGGGTCGGCGGACGCGGCGGAGGACGTGCCGGTGGACGCACCGGCGGACGGGTCGCCCGACGTGCCGCCGCCGCCCGCCCCGGAGTGCACGGAGGCGGCCGGGTGCACGCTGCACACCGACTGCTGCAACTGCCTGGCGTTGGCGCCCCGCGAGGAGCCGCCGCCCTGCGGGTTGCCCGAGTGTTTCGTCACGACCTGCGCGGCGCGCGGCATCACGGCGGAGGACGTGGCCTGTGCCGCGGGGCGCTGCGCGGTCTACACCTGCGAGACGGACGCGGTGGCCTGCGAGATGCTTCCGCCGCGGTGCGGGGCGGGGGAGGTGCCGAGCGTTCGGGGGATGTGCTGGGGACCGTGCGTGCCGGCCACCGAGTGCGTCTCGGTGGACGACTGCGCATCCTGCGATGCGTCGGCGGGCCAGGCGTGCGTGCAGTACCTGAGCCGGGGCGGGCCGACGACCTACTGTGTCGAGCGGCCTGCGGGTTGCGGGGAGCGGGCCACCTGCGCCTGTCTCGGCGCGAGCGTCTGCGTCGGGATCTTCGACGTCTGCAGCGACGACAGCGGCGTGTTGACCTGCTCGTGTCCGACCTGCTGAGGCGCGCGCTGGCCGGGCGTCGTCTTCGCATCGTTCTGCGGGTCGCCGGCGCCGTCAGGCCGGGCGGGGGGCCTCGTGCCCGGCGGGTTCGGCGTGCACCACCACCTCGGACACCTCGGGCAGAACCTCGCGGGCGCACCGCTCGACGCCGGTCGTCACCTCGTGGGCCTCGTCCAGCGACAGGTCGGGTCGGGTGAGGAGGTGGCAGGTGAGGACGACGCCGAGGGATCCGGTGTGGAGGGCCACGTCGTGGAGGTCGAGCACGCGCGCGTCCCGCCGCACGGCCGCGGCGAGCGCCTGCAGCCGTTCGGGCGGAAGCTGCTGCCGGCGGCCTCCGTCGCCCACGGCGCACTCGGTCTCGAGGTGGGCGGCGATCTCCCCCACCTCGGGCAGGTCGGTGCGGATTGCGGCTTCGAGCCGGTCGACGACGTCGTGGGCGGCCTCGAGCGACAGTTCGGGGCGAAGCTGCACGTGGAGCGTGAGGAACCGCCTGCCCGTCTCCGCGTCGATGTAGCCCCGGACGTTGTGCACGTCATCGATTTCGGGGAAGCGGCGGGCCACCGTGCGGACCGCGTCGACCGGGGTCTCGCCGGCGGTGGTCGGGTGGAAATGGACGAGCACGTCGGCGTCCGGGACGACGCGGCGCACTTCGGTCTCGACGCAGTCGGCCAGCGCATGGCTCTGTTCGAGGGACAGGCTGCGGTCGACGGCGGCGATCAGGTCGACGAACACGGCGGGCCCGGAAGGGCGCACCCGCACCCGCTCGACGGCGCGCACGGCGCAGTGGACCCGCACGTGCTCCCCGATCCGCTCGGCCAACCCCGACGGTGCGCGATCGATCAGGCCATCGATCGTGCGCTTGAGCAGGCGCATGGAGGCGACGGTGACGAGCGCCGCGACGCCGAGGGCGGCGAGCGGGTCGAGGATCGGGACGCCGAGCCGCACGCCGACCAGGCCGGCGATGACGACCGCCGACGAGAGGATGTCGGACGAGTAGTGCAGCGCGTCCGCCTCGAGCGCCTGGGAGTTGTACTTGCGGGCGCCGGCGTACAGCACGCGGGCGATGACCACGTCGAGCGCCAGCGCCACGCCCATCACGACGAAGGACCAGACCGACGCGTCGACCTCGCCCCCGCCGCCCGCGATGCGGCGGACCGCCTCGTAGACGATCCAGACGCACGTTGCGAGCAACAGCAGCGCTTCCGCCATCGCCGACAGGTTCTCGATCTTGCCGTGGCCGTACAGGTGCTGCTCGTCGGCGGGCCGCGTGGCGGCGCGCACGGCGAAGAAGGTGATCAGGGCGGCACCCAGGTCGAGGAGCGAATGGGCGGCTTCGGAGAGGATGCCGAGGGAGCCGGTGGCGAGTCCGACGACGAGCTTCATCCCGGTCAGGGCGACGCCGACGACCACCGAGGCCAAGGCGATGCGCGACATGCGGCGGGCCTTGTCGGTCACGCGACTCCGCTCCTTCGAACGGCGGACTCTAGCGCGAAACGCCCGCGGTTGCACCATTGCGGCGCGGCGCCGCGGGGATGCCGGCCGCGGTCGGCCATCGACGCGCGGTCCCCGGCCTGCTACCTTCCGGCCGGAAGGAGGGTGTCGCGCGGTGCAGCGGAAGCAACGGCTCGGGATCGGGTCGCGGGTCGGGGGGCGCCGCCGGGGGGCGACGTGGCGGCGGAGGTGGGTCCTGGGGGCCGGGCTGCTGCTGTGCGGCTGCAGCACCGAGTACCTGCCGGTGGCGTTGACGCCGGACGGGGAGCACGTCGTGGTGGCCGAGACGGACCCGCCCGCGACCTGCGACGAGATCGGGCCCCTGGAGGGCAAGCACGGCACGCAGTGCAACGCCTTCGGCCGCACCGGCACGCGGGACGGGGCGATGATCGTGCTGCGCAACGCCGCCGGCTCGCGCGGCGCCAACTACGTGCGGATCGATCGCGAGATCGCGCCCGACGTCCCGCACGACAACTGCCTCTACACGCTCCGCGCCACCGCGTTCCGCTGCCCTTGACGCGGCAGACGCGGCCGCCGGACGCCGCGGCGGTTTCAGCGCGCCTCGAGCCAGTCGAAGAGCAGGGGCCAGACGCGCTCGCGGGCGTGCTCGCTGACCACCAAGTCGCAGTGTCCCAGCGGCGGGTCGGGGGGACGCCCGACGACGACCAGCCGGGCGTCGGGCGAGGCGGCGAGCGCGTCGAGGACCGGTTCCCCGACCGGCGGCGGGGAGAGGGGATCGGTGGCCGAGTGGACCAGCAGGACGGGGCACCGCACGCGGGCCAGGAAGGCCGGCACGTCCCGCTCGGCGAGTCCCGGAACCCCCGCGCCGGCGAAGGCGTCGCGCACGGCGGCGGCGACCCCGACGCTCACCCGGTCCATCCCCTCGCCGAAACGCTGCTCGAGGTCCCGCGTGGCGTAGGCGCCCGGGGCCCAGACCGGAAGCGGGAACGGCACCGCCGGATGGTCCAGCACCGGGCGCAGGGCGAGCAGGACGGCGCCGGCGACGCGGAGCGGCAGGGGCCGGCCGGCGAGTCGGGCGGCGAGCGGCGCGGGGAAGACCAGACGCGTGAGCCGCAGGACGGCGCCCAGCCGCGGCGAGCCGCGCCCGAGGAACAGGCCGGCGGCCAGCGTGAGGACCCCGGCGACCGCCGCGGGACGCTCGGCCGCGGCCCGCAGCGCGAGCCATCCGCCGAGGGAGTGGCCGATCAGGACCAGCCGGTCGGTCCCTGCATCCCGCCGGGCGAGGTCGATTGCGGCCAGCACGTCCTCCAACAGCTCGTCGACGGAGGCGGCGAGACGGTCGCCGAAGCGCCGGGCGAGGCCGGTGCCGCGTTGTTCCAGGACGTAGGTCGTCCGGCCGCGGGCGGCGAGCCGGGCCGGGAGCGACAGGTCGCCGACCTCCCAGGTCAGACGGTTCTGGCCGAAGCCGGGGACGAGCAACGCCGGCGGTCCGGACCCCGGCCCCTCGGCCGGCCGAACCAGCAGGGCGGCGGTTCCCCCGCCGGACGACGGCACGCGCAGCAGGCGGACTTCCATCGCTCAGTAGGGCTTCCAGCGATACTCGGATCGGTCCTTGTTCGCCTGGAAGAAGGCGACGATCCGCGGCAGGTAGTCGAGCTGGTGCGGGCAGCGGATGCCGGTGTCCGCCAGCGCCGCCAGCGCGTTCGCGCAATCGAAGTGCGCCTCGTGGTTGAAGTAGTCGAGCACCTCGGGGGGGACGCCGAGCAGCTTGCGGACGGCGAGCAGGCGCAGGGGGAGATCGACGACGACGGGCGGCACCTGGAACATCGGCCCGCGGGCGCCCAGCAGCCGCACGATCTCGGCGTAGATCTGCCGCGCCGTGATCGGGTGCGGGTCGGCCAGGGCGTAGCACCGGCCGGTCGTGCCCTCCTTGTCCCAGATCGCCGTCGTGGCCTCGATCACGTAGTCGATCGGCACCAGGTTCACCTCGGCCGACGAGGGTCCCAGATAGGGGAGGGGGAGCTGCAGCACCTTGAGCTTGTCGATCAGGATCATCCCGAAGTAGGGGCCGTCGAACTTCTGGGTCTCGCCGGTCTTCGAGTGTCCGACGACGATGCCGGGCCGGATGATGATCGTCGGCACGCGGTCCATCGAGGCGCGCACGATCCGCTCCGCCTCGTACTTCGTCGACTCGTAGTGGTTCTTGAATCCCGCCGAGTGTTCCAGTTCGGTCTCGAGCACGGTGCCGGTGCGGCGGCCGGCGACGTAGCAGGTGGAGAAGTAGACGTGCGAGACGAGCTTCTTCGCCGCCCGGCAGAAATCGACGACCGCCCGCGTGCCCTCGACGTTGACCTGCCGCGCGATCGGTTCGGGGACGTGCAGGTCATAGATTGCGGCGAGGTGGAACACGTCGGTCGTCTCGGCCAGCAGCCGCGCGTGGTCGGTCTCGGGCAGGCCGAGGCGCGGGCGGGTGATGTCGCCGACCGCCAGCTCCAGCGTCGCGCCCTTGGCGACGGGTTTCGCCTGCAGCGCCTCGATCTCGCGGCGGGCCTGGCCCGCGAACCTGTCCTGCACCAGGAACGTGAAGCCGGTGCCGGGCCGGCGCCGCAGCATCTCCTCGGAGAGCCAGCGCGCGATGAACCCCGGATAGCCGGTCATCAACACCTTGCGAGCGGCCATGGAACTCCACCTCCTCCCGTCCGTGGCGCGCCTCGAGGGACGGCGCGTTCGCTGGACCCGGGCATGATGGCACCGGCTTGACGCGCCGTGTCAAGCGTGGATCGCGGGGCCGCCCGCCCTGCGGCGGACGTCCCGGCGGGCGGCCGGCGCGACGGCGGCGCCGCCCGCCCGATTCCGGGCGCGTCGCCGTCCGTCCGCGCGCGGTCCGGCGACGCCGGCGGTCGCTCTACGGCGCCTCGATCGCGGCGACGATCTTCTGGATGTGCCACGGGTCGCCGAGGCCCCACGGGCGGTCCAGCCACCGCAGCAGCCGTTCGCGCGGTGCGCCGCGCACGTACGCCTCGGCCAGGAAGAAGGCCCAACCCGGTTCCGGCGACTGGAAGCTCGTCTCGGTGAGTTCGCCGTTGCAGCCGGCCCGGGTCGCGTACCACAGGTAGTCGCCGGTCGGGTACCGGTTCACGTCGTCGATGTACCAGCTCGCGGCGGCGAGGTTCGTGTCGTGCAGATACCGGCCGACCTCGGGGACCAGGCCGAAGAACACGCCCCCCCGCAGCCCCGGGCGCTCGTCGTCGGCCGATCCGGAGACCCCGGCGTTCGGGAACAGCGTGTTGGCGGCGTCGAGCCAGTCGGCGAAGGCGAGGCCGGCCTGCATCGCGGTCGTGGCCGCCGCCCGTCCTTCCGCGGCCTCCGGGGCGTGTCCGAGCCGCGCGGCGATGCGGGCGTAGCCGATCGCGCCCGCGATCTCCGCGTAGCTGTCGATCTCCGTCCGCTTCTCGTCGAACAGCGCATCGATCTCCGCCCAGCGGGCCGCGAGGTAGTCCCAGTCGCCGACGTAGCGGGCGTAGGCCCACAGCGCGTAGAGGGTCTGCAGGGGAGGGGCGGGGGGAGGCCAGCAGTTGTCGACCTCCTCCCGGATCGACAGCGGATGCCACTCCCGCGGACGCCCGCGGTTGACCCAGTCCCACGGCTCGCCGTAGGGGAGCGGTTCGAGCGGCGGGTAGCGGGTCATTTCGACGGCGAGGTACGCGCGGAGGCGCTCCTGGAGCGGCGGGCTCAGGTACGGGTAGGCGATGGCCAGCGAGTAGACCAGCTCGCCGGGGTCGTACCAGAACCCCTGGTCGCCCATCACGCTGGTCGGGCCCGGCGGGCTGGTGGTGTCCGGCGGCCACGAGCCGGTGCCCTGGAAACCGCGTTCGACGTACAGCGGCAGGAGGTGGTCGTCGGCCTCGAGGACCCGCAGGACCTCCGCCTCGAGCCGCTCGACGAGCGCGGGGTCGGGGGCCGGCGCCGGTCGGGTCGGTTCCGTGTCGATGTAGGGGTCGTAGTCGCTCGCCGGCACGGCCGACGGGGGCGGTCCCGGGTCGGGCGGCGGCTCGAACGGCGCGAGCGGCGGGTTGGTGGTGCCGTCGTCGGGGGCGAGGGCTCCCAGCGCCGCGTCGAGGCTCCAGAAGATGCGGCCGGAAGCGACGACGGCTCCGGTCCGCGCACCGCCCTCCGGTCGCACCGGGTCCCAGGTGAAGGTGTAGCCGGGGACGCAGTGCTCGTAGAAGGCCGGCATCGGGCCGCCGACGCCGGGCGCGTCGCAACCGGGGTCGGTCCCGTTGTAGAGTTGCGCGATGGCGGTCATGCGGCCGTCGACGAGCGAGATCGCTCCCAGGCGCTCCCAGTTGTCGACCAGCAGTCGGTCGCCGGCGACGGTGACCGTCGCGGGCTCGTCGGACGTCGCGCGCCACTGGTAGGTGTAGGGGTCGGGGGAGGTCAGGCCGGTCACGTCGAGCGTGTTCGGGTCGAGGCGTCCCAGCTCCCCGTCGTAGCGCGTGGAGACGTGGACCGAACCGCCGTCGGTGGCGATGCCGTGGCGCGCGCGATACGGCAGGTAGAGCGCCGACTGCCAGACCGCCGGCGGGGCGGGCGCGTCGTTGTTGCCGTAGACGTACAGGACCGGTGCGACGCCCCGCGAGGCGCCGGTGGCCAGTTCGAGCGCGAACAGCGTCTGGCGGGTCGGCTGGCTCGTCAGGTGTTCGAGGATCCGCGGCCGCACCGCCTCCCAGTCCTCGGCCCAGTCCGCGCGGACCTCTCCCGCGGAGTCCATCACGTCGTCGCCGTCGTGCAGCAGGGTGTGGAAGAAGTGGACCGGTTGGGTGCGGAGGAAGACGGTGTCGCCGAGGATGACGGGCCAGCGGTCCGCGCCGCTCTGGCCTTCGAGCTGCGTGCTCCAGACCACGGCGCCGGTGGCGGCGTCGAGCGCGCGGGCGGCGACGTCCTCGGCGACGAACACGACCCGTTTTCCGCCCGCAGTTTCGCCGACGGCGGCCGAGCCGAGGATCGGGGGGCCGATCGGGCGTTCCCAGACGACGGAACCGTCGGCCGTGCGCAACGCGTAGAAGGTGCCGTCCGCGGACCCGAGGTAGGCGACGCCGTCGTCGATGGCCGGCGACGCGAGGATCGCGCCGCCGGTGGCGAACGACCACTGCACCTCGCCGTTGCCGCGGTGGAGCCCGACGACGCGACCGTCGTGGGTGCCGGCGAGGACGATGTCGCCGTCGACGGCGGCGCCGGCCCGGATCGGACTCCCCAGGTCGGTGCGCCAGGCGATCGTGGGCGGCCCGCCGCGGTTGTCGTCGAGCGCCGCGACGGCGTACATCGCGCCGTCCAGCGCGCCCATGTAGAGCCGTTCGCCGACGACGACCGGCTGCGCGCGCGAGGCGAAGGGGACGCCGGTCCACCGCCAGGTGAAGCGGTACGGCCCCTCGACGAACTCGGCCGACCAGCCGGTCCGCCGGGCGTCGTGCGCGAGCTGAGGCCAGTCGGTGTCGCCCGGCGGCGGAACCCAGTAGTCGAGCGCCTCGCGGGGTGCGTCGTCCGCGACGTCGCGTCCATCCGCCTCGACGCCCCCATCGCCGCTCGAACCGCCGTCGCCGCAGGCCGGCGCGACGGCGAGGCACGCCGCCGCCAGCATCCCGAGACCCCGACTCGTGATGGAACGCATCGACCCTACCTCCCCGCGTCGCCGTCCGTCGCGGTCCGTCCGCGATCGGCGGCGGACCCGGCCTCGAGCAGCGCGTCGCAGATCTCGACCAGCTTCTCGAAGCCCACCATGCCATCGACCTCGCGCCGGTTGATGAACGTGCGGGGCGTCGCGTCGACCCCGGCGGCCCGGCCGTCGGCCAGGTCGCGTTCGATGGCGCCGGCGAAGGTGCCGTCGCGCATCGCTGCCTCGACCCGGCCCGGGTCGAGCCCCGCCTCCGCCGCCGCCCGCCGGATCCGCTCGAGGGTCAACTCGCCCGCTTCCGGGTCCATCAGCCGGTCGTGGAACTCCCAGAACCTCCCCTCGGCCTGCGCTTCCATCGCCGCCTCCGCCGCCGGCACCGCCAGTTCGTGGTAGGGCAGCGGGAAGTTCCGGAAGACCAGCCGGATGCGGTCGCCGTACCGTTCGACGAGCCGCCGCAGGTCGCCGGCGTGCCGGCGGCAGAACGGGCACTGGAAATCGGTGAACACGACGACCTGCAGCGGCGCGTTCGCCGGCCCGAGGGAGGGGGCCGTGGGGCACGGCGCGACGGAAGCCAGGGGCAGGCCGGTGACGGGATCGGTCTGGGCCGCCGGCCGGCGCGCCGGTTCGGCGGCGCGGCCCGGCCGCCCGGGAAGCGCGTCGCCGTCGAAGCGTCCGCCGGTGACGGCGAGATCGGAGCGGCGGTCGGCGCCGATCGCCGGCCCGGCTCCCGGCTCGTCGGCCTCCGTTCCGGCGCCGCCGCAGGCCAGGCAGAGGATCCACATCCCGGCGAGCGCCGAGGCGGCGGGGCGCGCGGCACCGGCAGTCGGGCCACCGGCGGTGACGCCGGAGAGGTCGCTCGGCCGGACCCGTTCCACGCCGGATGCTCTACGGCGGATCCCGGGGTTCCGTCAACCTGCGTGCGGTTTCGGGCGCGGCTTCAGGACGGCGGGTCGGGTTCCCGGAGCAGGTGCCGGCCGACCCGCAGGGTGACGACGAGGAAGGCCGCCAGGACGACCAGACCGCCGAGGAAGACGGGGCTCGCCGGTCGGGTGATCGAATCGCCGAGCAGGGGGTAGAGGACGGCGCCGGGGAGGAGGCCGGCGGCGGTGCCGGCCAAGAACGGCGCGGGCCGTACGCCGGCCAGCCCCGCGGCGAAGCTGACCAGGGTGTAGTGGGCGATCGGGCAGACGCGCAGCACGAAAATCGTGACCGCGCCGCGCCGCTCGGCGAGCAGCCGCACGATGCGGTCGGCTTGCGGGCGTCGCCGCAGCAGTCCGGCGACCCACGCGCGGCCGGCGCTGCGGGCGAGGAGGAAGGCGGTCGCGGCGGCGGCGATGTCGGCGACGAGGGACAGGAGGGCGCCGGCGAGCGGTCCGAAGAGGAGGCCGCCGGCGACGAGGCCCCACAGGCGTGGCATCCAGAGCAGTTCCCCGGCGAAGACGGCGGCGACGTAGACCAGGAAGGCCCACGCGCCGGCGCCGCGGGCGGCGCTGCGGATCGTCTCGGGACCGATCCAGCCTCGCCACCAGGCGACGACGAAGAGCAGGCCCGCCGCCGCCAGCAGCGCCGCGAACAGGAGCACCCTCGACGGGGGACGAGACCCGCCGTCGCCGCGTTCGTCATCGCCGGAAACCGTGGTCGTCGTCTTGGCGTCGGCCATCGTCGAACCGGAACCATAGCGCGGTCGGGGGGCGCCACCAACGCGGGCGATTTGCAACGAGGTCGGGGATGTCGAATACTGCCCGCCGCGAGGTGCGCGCGACGGCGCGGAGCGCGCGACGGGAGGACGGGATGCGGGTGCCCTTCGGGTGGATGGCGGCGACGCTGGGCTTGGCGGCGGCCGGTTGTCCGGCTTCGTCGAGCGTGGAGATCCAGCCGCTGGACAACCAGACGGTGCGGGTCGGCGAAACGCTCAACCTGGACATCGCCGTGCGGAATCCCGGCGGCGGGATGCTGTCGTTCTCGTTCTCGATGCCGGACCTGCCGGACAGCGGGGCGGAGATCTACAGCCTGGGGAGCAGCGGCGGCCGGTTCCGCTGGACGCCGCTCGCCTCGCACGCCGGGGCCCACTCGTGCACGATCACCGCGAGCGCCGGCGGGGCGTCGGACAGCGAGACGATCACGATCAACGTGCAGCAGGCGAACAGCGCGCCGGTCTTCATCCAGCCGGGGGCCGGCGGGACCTACGACCTGGCGCGCGAGCCGTGCGTGGCGGTGCACGTGGAGGTGAAGGACGACGATTCGCTGCCGGCGAGCATCCAGATCTTCGAGCGGGACCCGCGGATCGAGGGGGCGACGCTGACGCCGAACGGCAAGCAGGCGGACTGGCGCTGGTGTCCGACGCCGGCGCAGGTCGATGCGTCGGACCGCTACACGCTGGCGCTGGCGGCGCGGGACGAGTCGCACGAGCCGGTGTCGCACGACTACGTGATCGTGCTGCGGGGGGAGGGGCGGACCGAGTGTACCGGGACGGGGCCGGAGATCGTCTCCAGCACGCCCCCGCCTCCCGACGTGCTCGCCACGTCGCTGGACTACCTTGTCGCCGCGGTGGTGCGCGACGACCGCGGCCTCAAGGACGCTCCGATCCTGTACTGGTCGACCGACCCGCCCGCCGACCCGCTCAAGCCGGACGTGACGGCGTTCCACCAGGTGGTGTTCGTCGCCGACGGCGGGGAGAACTACCACGCCTCGATCCCGAACCTCGGGCTGGCGGCGGGCGAGCGGCGGACGATCTACTACGTGATTTCGGCCACGGACAACGACGACCCGGCGGGGGCGGGCTGCGACCACCGCACCGACTCGTCGCTGCGGCAGTTCGACGTCAGCGCCGGCTCGGGGACCGAACGGGTCGGGTACTGCGAGACGTGCAGCAGCAGCGCGCAGTGCGACTCCGGCCAGTGCATCGCTGGCGTGTCCCGGTTCTGCGGCGCGGCCTGCCCATCGTGCCCGGCCGGCGCGTCGTGCCGCACGGTGACGACGGTGGAGGGCCGCAGCGTGGAGTCGTGCGTGCCGGAAGGGCTGAACTGCCGCGCGGCGGGTCCGTGCACGGACGACCGCTTCGAGGACAACGACACGCGGACCGCGGCGTCCGCGATTGCGCCCGACATCCACACCGGCCTGCAGATCTGCCCGCGCGACCCCGACTTCTACCGCATCTCCGCCTCCAGCTCCGGGACGCTCGACGTGCAGATCGACGGCTGGGACGCCTGGACCGCCGATCTGGACCTGATGGTGCTGCGGGGGGACGGCACGCCGATGCGGGTGTCCGAGGGCATCGAGGGCTCGGAGAGCGTCCAGGTCTGCGTGACCCCCGGCACCTACTACGTCGAGGTCTACGGCATCCTGGACGACCAGGGTCCGTACGACCTGCTGGTCGATCTGACCGGCGGATCGTGCTGCACCGACGACGCCCTGGAGGACAACGACACCTGGCGCGCCGCGACGCCGCTGCTCTTCCCGGGCGACATGGCCGACGGCCAGATCTGCTCCGGCGACGAGGACTGGTTCGTGTTCGACGGCGAGGCGGGTCGCCGGGCGCTGGTCGACCTGGTGATCGAGGGCACCGGCGATCTGGACCTCGAACTGTACGATCGCGACGGCATCCGGCGGCTCGCCTCGTCCGCCGGCATCACCGACACCGAGCACCTGGAGGCCGACCTGCCGGCGAGCGGGGACTACTACATCCGCGTCTTCGGATATCGCGGGGCCGAGGCCGCGTACCTCGTGTCGTACGACCTCGGCGGCGGCACGGGATGCACCTCCAGCCGCACCTGCCCGACGGGGACGGTCTGCAACGGGACGACCTGCGTCGACGACGCCTGCACTCCGGGCGCCTCGACCTGCCCGGCCGGCACGTTCTGTCCGGAGGCGGGAGGGACGGGCGGTCCGAGCGACTGCGTCGACCCGTGCACGTCCTCCGCCGACTGCCGCAGCGGCTACGCCTGCAAGGTGTTCGCCGCCGCGGCCGGCTGCGCGGTGAGCGGCGCGGGACAGAACGGCGACCCGTGCACGTCGTTCCGAAGCTGCGCGGGCGCGCGGACCTGCCTGGCGTGGCCCGGCGGCTACTGCGCGGTGCAGGGGTGCGACGCGAACGCGGATTGCCCCGGCGGCTCGAAGTGCGTCTCGGTCGGCGGGTCGCTCGGCACCTGCGTCAAGGACTGTCTCCTCCGCGACGACCTGTGCCGCCTCGCCGAAGGGTACACCTGCGAGTGCGTGGAGGACGTGGAGGGCGCATGGCAGTTCGTGTGCCTGGCTCCCGGCGTGTCGGCGCGGTGGTGCTACTGAGCCGCTTTCGCGACCGGCGGCCGGGGCGGGCGGCTTTCCGGCCGCTGCGCGGCGGGCGGGCCGCGTGCGTCCTGGCCGTCGCGGCGCTGCTGGCGGGTTGTCCGGAGGAGAACGGCGGCCCCGACCTCTGCCGCGACGGGCCGGGGGTGGCGGCCGTGCGGATGGCCGACACGCTGCTGCCCGGCTCTTCGATCGAACTGTCCGGGACGAACTTCCTCGTCGAGTGCGGGGCGATCAGCGTGCTGTTCCGCGGCACGCTGGACGGCCGCCCGGTGGAGGTCGAGGTCCCGGCGGAGGTGGAATCGCCGGCGCGGGCGCGCTACGAGGTGGACGTGGATCTGCAGGCCGGTTTCGGCGCGGACCGCGGGCGGTTCGCCGGCGACGTGGGCCTGCGGCAGCGGGCGGTCGACGGGACGGTGCGCGAGTCGAGCCTGCCGGTGGAGTTCGAGCTGGCGGTGACGATGACGCCGCGCGTCGCGTCCGTCACGCCCCTCGACGTGACGCTCAACGCGATCGTCGTGCTCGCCGGCGAGGGGTTCCTCGAGGGGGCCGAGGGCCGGAGCGAGGTGGTGCTCGACGGGACGTTCGCGCCGGAGGGAGGCGGGTCGCCGCGTCCCGTGGCGGCGGTGCGCCTGCCGGCGACGCCGGTCGAGGCGCACGACCGGAGGCGGGCCGGGTTCGAGTACTCGCCGCGGATCGCCGGCATCGCCCCCGGCGTGCTTACCGGGTCGCTCGTCGTCGAGAACCACCACGCCACGGGTCCCGTGGAGTCGTCCGCGCCGCTGCCGGTCGCCTTCACGCTGGGCCGTTCGCTGATCGCCGGGATCTCGCCGGCCAACCCGACGTTGGGTTCGATCGTGACGTTGCGGGGCGCGGGGTTCATCGGCGGGGCGCCCGACCAGACGCTGACGGTGCGGCTGGACGGCACGGCGACCCCCAACGGCGGTTCGCCGGCGGCGGTCTCGGGCCTGGAGCTGGTGCCGCGCTACCTCGATGGCGGGAGCGCCGAGTACGTGGTCGTGCCGGTGGAGGCGGGCGGCACGCTGGTCGCGGCGGACTTCGGCTTCGCCTGGGGGATGTTCCACGGGACGGCGACGCCGGTGCTGCGCTACGGCGCGGAACGGGTCGAAGGCCTGGGGATGCCGCTCGACATCGTCCTCGGGCCGACGAAACAGGTCGTGTTCGTCTCGTTCCAGGCGGCGTTCTCGGACGCGCTGCGGCAGTTCGGGTTGCGGGCGGTGGAGGCGGAGGTCCGGGCGCAGGTGCTGGACAAGTTCCGCCGGACGTACGCCGGGGTGAACGTCGAGGTGCGGGACCGGGAGCCGCAGGACTACTACGCCGGGGGCTACGCCGTGGTCGAGATCGGCGGGCCGGACCCGAACGGGCGGGGCCTGTTCGGCTACGACAACACGCCCGGCAAGGACGTGGGCAACCTGCGACTGCACGACCGGGTCGGGGGCGCGAATGCCGAGGTGCAGGAGGACGGGTACCCGGGGTTCGGCGGCGTGTTCGTCGAGTCGTTCCTGTGCTGGTCGGCGCACCCGCCGGCGGGGCTGACCTGCCCCGACGGGGTGGGCGACCCGGACTTCGATCGGCTGTTCGACCCGGTCCGCGCCCGCGAAGTGGTGGCGGGGGAGTACCCGGGCGGTCCGGACGCGACGCGCGCGGCGCAGATCGCGGAGGCGGTGCGGGCGCTGGGCAACCTGATCGGGGACACCGCGGCGCACGAGTTCGGCCACAGCCTGGGGCTCGGGATGCCCTATGGGCCGCGGGACGTCGTGCACCACGAGCCGCCGGCGGACGGTTGCCTCATGGACGCCGGTTCGTACCGCCCGTTCGCCGAGCGGGCGGAGTTGCCGGGGACGACGCCCGGGACGTGGTGCGGCGACGAGCGGGCCTACCTGGACGAGATCCTGCCGGTGCGCTAGCCGGCGCGCCGGAAGGAGCGGCGAGGGGTTTGCGCGGGCGGGTCCGGTCGGTCGGCTACTCGCAGTACGTCTCGCCGGCGCCGCCCTCGAAGTAGAACCGGTAGCCGAGGCGGTAGGGCCGGCAGGACGAGGCGGGCGACCCGGTCGAGTCCACCTTCACGCGGAAGGTCCACGAGTCGTCGAGGTAGCAGGTGCCTTGCCAGGAGAGGGCCATCTGGTACGCGCCGGCCGTGGCATTCCAGTCCGAGGCGTCGGTGCAGTACGCGGTGCCGAGGTCGGTGCATGTGTCGCCGGCGTAGACGCACATCCGCCAGTTGGTGTGCACGGCGCCCGGCGGCGGGGTCAGGTTGATCTCGAGCACGAAGTAGCACTGGGGGCGCGCCTCCCACGGCCAGCCGCAGTCGAGGTGCGTCGCCTCCGAGGCCTCGATCGTGAACCAGTCGGTGTCCGCGCTGCCGTCGCTCTTGAGCAGCGTGGCGTCGGTGACCGTGATCAGCGGGTCGGTCGCCCAACCCTCGTCGGCCCGCGGCAGCGCCCGCGCCTGGGCGCAGGTGTCGTTGTTCTCGTAGCTGTCCGGCGGCAGCGCCTCGTCCGTCGAACCGTCGCAGTCGTTGTCCAGCTCGTCGCAGACCTCGGTCGCCGGCATCACGGCGCCGCTGCAGGGACCCCATCCGGACGCGGTGCAGGAGCGCGTCCCCAACACGCACTCGCCGGTGTCGCCGAAGCCGCACGACTCGGTGCCGCCCACCGGCGCGCAGGCGCAGCCGTCGTCCGTCGAACCGTCGCAGTTGTCATCGACCGTGTTCGAGCAGTTCTCCGGGTTGCCCGGCCGGATGTTGCGGTCCCCGTCGTTGCAGTCGTCGTCGTTCGAGACGTAGCCGGCGGGTGCCGTGCTGCACGCCACCTGGGTGACCGCCGGGTCGCCGTACATGTCGCCGTCCGCGTCGCGATAGTACGTCGTGCCCACCCCCTCGTCGGTGGAGGTGTCGCAGTCGTTGTCCGCCCCGTCGCACACCTCGGTCGCCGGCGTCGGCGCCGTGCACGCGCCCCAGACGCCGTTCGTGCAGGTCTGCGTCCCCGCCCCGCACGCCGTGTCGCACGAACGCGAGACGCCGTCGTCGATCATCGTGTCGCAGTCGTCGTCCCGGTTGTTGCAGCTCTCGTCGATCGGCGTGCACTCCGACGTGCAAACGCCGGCCCGGCAGTACTCGCCCGGCGCGCAGACGTGCCCGCACGTCCCGCAGTTCGCCGGATCGCCCTGCGTGCTGACGCAGGTCGTCCCGCACAGCGTCAGGCCGCCGGCGCAGATGCACGATCCGCCCTGGCACATCGTGCCGGCCGGACACGTCCGCCCGCACCCGCCGCAGTTGTTGAAGTCCGTGTTCAGGTCCACGCAGTGCCCGTTGCACGTCGCCTCGCCGGCCGCACACCCGCCGTCGTCGTCGCCGCAGCCCCACGCGCCCAACCCGGCCAGGAGCGCGACTCCCAGAGCGATACCGAACAACTTGGTCGACATCTTCCTACTCTCCTTCCCGCACATCCGCCGCCCGCTGGATGTGCCTCGCTCCCTGTTTCCGCCGGGGTATTCACCAGAATTCCCAGGTTGTCAAGGAAAAGGTTCCAAGGTCGTACCTGGTGCCGACCTGTGGACCGAGGTGCTACTTTATCGGTTGCATCCATACCTTCGACTCGAGCGGGTGCAGTTTGTGGTCCGGGGTCGCGCTTTCGTTGGATACCCACGGGATCGAGAGAGGGTCGGAGGCATCGTGCCGCTCCGGTACCTGGTCCGGGTCACGGTGCCGCCGTTCCTGAATTCGCCCTTCGACGTCGCGTCGTCGTCCTGTCGTCGTCCTGTCGTCGAGCTTTGACTTCGCGGAGGGTCCACCGTATAGTGCGCGCCCGAACGGACGCTCGTGGCCGAGGCAGTCGCGGGGTCGTGGTTCCCGAGGGAACGAGGAGAAATTCATGAAGCGACGCGCAGCACGTCCAGGCTTCAGTCTTTGTGTTTCAGGGGCCGCGTTCGTCGTCCTGGCGGCGGTGTCGGCGGCGGGATCGGCCGCGGCCCAGACGGCGGTGGAAGCGGCCGTCACGTCCGCGGCGGAGGCTCCGGCCCCGGCGGAGAGTGAGACGGCCACGCCGGAGGCGGCGGGCGGCGAGCCGGCGGAAGCCGAAGCCGAGGGCGCCGTTTCGGCCGGGGGCGAGGCGCCGGCCGGCGCGCCGGCGGCGGGGGAAGCGGTCGAGGCGGAAGCCCAGGCGGCGGCGGGTGAGGGCGAATCGGTCGTCGAGGAGCCGGGGGAGGAAGCGGGGCCGTCGAGCGAGCTGCTGCTGGCCGGCGGCCGTGCGGTGGAGCCGGACGCGGCGACCGAGGAGTCGGCGGGGGAGGGGGCGACCGCGGGCGGCGAGGCGGACGTGCAGTTGGAGGGGGAGACCGGGCGGTTGCACGTCGCGATTCCAGGCTACTACCAGCTCTCGATGTTCGGTCTCGCCGACATGCCGCTCGGGCCGGCGGACCCGGCGGGCGAGCGGCCGTTCGGCCGGAACCTGGGGCAGAACTTCTACGGCTGGAGCCGGCTGCGGGCGTCGCCGGAGATCTCGATCTCGTCCGTGAAGATCCGCGGCCAGTTCGACGTGATGACCGGCACGATTTTCGGCGATTCCACCGTGGGGGTCGATGCGGCGCTCGAACCGCGGATGCGAGAGGCGCCGGCGGGGGAGGACGGTTCGAGCGGCGAGTTGGTGGGGATCCGGCCGTTCGACTTCCGGCAGCTCTACGTCGAGTGGGACACGGGCTACGGGATCCTGCGGGCGGGGCAGCAGGCGTCGAACTGGGGGCTGGGGCTGCTGGCGAACGACGGCGACCGGCCGCAGACGTGGGGCTACAACCGCTACGGCGATCTGGTCGAGCGGGTCGTCTTCGCGACGAAACCGCTCCACACGGTGACCGACACCTTCTGGAAGGACCTGGTGACGATCGTGGGCGCGGACCTGGTGTACCGCGACCATCTGGCCGATCTGTGGAACGGGGACCTGGCGTGGCAGGGGATCCTGGCGTTCCTCTACCGGCAGGAGCGGAACTCGGCCGGGATGTACGTGGCCTACCGCAACCAGACGTTCGACGACGGCGACACGCTCGAGGTGGTCGCGATCGACCTGGCGGGGGACTGGACGTTCGAACTCGCGCCGTCGTGGAACCTGCAGGTGGCGGGGGAGGGGGTCGGCGTCTTCGGGACGACCGATGCGGCGCGTTCGCTGACGGCGCCGGAGCACGACATCCTGCAGTTCGGGGGCGCGCTGCGGGCCACGGCCGACTACGAGGGGCAGTACTTCGCGGGGCTCGAGTTGGGGGCGGCGACGGGGGACGCGAACACCTACGACGACCAGCAGCTCCGGTTCACGTTCGACCCGGACTACAACGTCGGGTTGGTCCTGTTCGAGGAGTTGTGGGCCTGGCAGTACGCGCGGGCGGCGACGCTGGCCGGCGATCCCGGCCTGGCGGGCGAGCCGGTGCCGGGGCTCGACCTGTTGTCCACGAACGGCGGCGTGTCGGGCGCGTTGTACCTGAACCCGACGTTCCGGGCGCGTCCCTGGTCCTGGTTCCAGGGGTCGCTCGGCGTGCTCTGGGGCTACGCGACGTCGGACGTGGTGAGTCCGTTCGAGCAGAAGGTGAACGGGGTGCCGCGGAACTTCATGGGCGGTCCGTCCGGCGGCCGGAACCTCGGCGTGGAGATCGACGCGGCGACCGACTTCTTCGTGCCGCTGCGCCTGGTGGAACTGCAGGGCGGCCTGCAGTTCGGCTGCCTGTTCCCCGGCGATGCGTTCGAGGACGCGGACGGGAACGGTCTGGACCCGATCTGGCTCGTCGAGGGCCGGGTCGCGATGAAGTTCTGACGGTCGGGGCGAAGGGAGAAGCACGATGCGCATCACGACGACGATCCTGACGCTCGGACTGGCCGCGACGCTCGCGGCGTGCGACGGCGGCGGCCTCCCGCCCTCGCTCGGCACGCCGGACCGCCACGAAGGCGACGGGCCGGTGGTGAAGTGGAACCTGTTCGCGAAACCGCTGCCCGAGGTGCCGTTGCCGAACGACGCGGCGACGCGTCCCGACCCGAACTCGCCCACCGGCCGCCGCATCAACGCCTCGAAGGTCGCTCCCACGGAGATGGAAGCGAACTCGCGGGCGAAGATCGACCAGCTGGACGGGTGGGGCGTCTACTCGCCGATCTCGGTCGGCTTCACGCATCCCACCGACCCGGAGGCGGCGGTGCTGGACGTGCAGAACATCATCGCCCGCCACGTCGGGGACGATTTCGACTTCGCGGACGACGCGATCTACCTGATCAACATCGACCCCGATTCGGACAAGTTCGGCCTCCCCGTGCCGCTCGACCTGGGCGAGGGCGACTTCCCGATCGTGCTGCAGCAGACCGATCGCTACTACGAGAACGACACCCGGGGCGGCTCGAGCAGCCTGCTGCTGGAGACCTACGAGGAGGACCGGAACGGGGACGGCATCCTGCAGCCGGAGGAGGACACCGACTTCGACGGCGTGCTGGACCATCCGAACGTGATCGATCCGTCCGCGGTGAATCCCAGTCCGGACCGGACGGCGGACCTGTTGACGTTCTACGAGCGGGAGACGAACACGCTGATGGCGCGACCGATCGTGCCGCTCGAGGAGCAGACGCAGTACGCCGTGGTGCTGACGAAGCGGCTGGTCAACACGCGCGGCCAGCCGGTGCGCTCGCCCTTCCCCTACTTCCACCACGTCGACCAGACGGCGGACCTGGCGCCGCTGGAGGGGATCCTGGCGGCACATCCCGAGATCTACGGCGGGCTGCGGATCGAGGACGTGGCGTTCGCCTGGACGTACGGGACCGAGAGCGTGCGGATGGACATCCTGAAGATGATCGAGGGGCTGGAGGACGGGACGGGGCCGTTCGCGCGTTTGCACGACGAGTTTCCGCCGGAGGCCTACATCTTCCCGCTGCACATCTGCAATCCGTACGGCGGTTGCCGTCGCGAGCTGCCGGCGAACATCTACACGATCAAGGCCGAGTTCCTCGCGCCCACGCTGCTGCGCGCCGCGACGGAGGTGTTCGACCTCAATCCGGCCGAGGCGGCGCCGCTGGTCAACACGTACCAGTTCATCGACTGCTTCGTCTTCGGCTGGTTCGTCTCGCCCCAGTTCCTCGACAGCGACGGCGACGGCTGGGAGGAGGAGTCCTGGGACGTCAACTGGAAGACGGGCCGCGGGCGCTACACGCCGGGGCGCGTGAACTTCATCGCGATGGTGCCGAAGGACGAGTTCGTGCGGCAGTACAACCGCAACAACGGCAAGCCGGAGAACGCCCCGGCGCCGGTGGTCTTCTACGGCCACGGCTACACGGGCTTCAAGATCGAGGGACTGGGCTTCGCCGGCTCGCTGGCCAAGTTCGGTCTGACGACCGTCACCTGGGACTGCGTCCACCACGGCATCGCCATCGATCCGATCCTCAAGGACGTGGCGATGGGGATCTTCAACAACGAGGATCTGCACGGTGCCGGTCTCGCGCTGCTCGACGATCGCGCGGTCGACATGGACAACGACAAATACTCCGGCTCGGGCAGCGACCCGGCCGACCTCGAGGCCGCCCCGTGCGGCAAGCACCCGTGCTTCCCGACGATGCACTTCGACGTGCCGTTCAGCGGCTACGCGCAGGACGTGGCGGAACTGCCCGGGGGAACGGCGACCGGCGAGCCCAACGCGTGGCTCGGGAGCTGGGACGGACAGCGCTGGTCGAACGTGCGCTACGAGGACGACGTGGAGGATTCGGCCGGCGACTTCTGGACCTCCTACCTGTTCCATACCCGCGACGTGGTCCGCCAGTCGGCCCTGGACCTGATTCGCCTGATCCAGATCTTCCGGTCGTTCGACGGCCGCCGGGCGGCGGAGTTCGACATCGATGGCGACGGCGAGCGCGAGCCGTACGACTTCAACGCCGACGGTCGCAACGACTTCGCCGGGGACTTCGACGGCGACGGCGACATCGATTTCGGCGGCCCGGACAACGACTACTACGTCTGGGGCCAGTCGCTCGGCGGGATCATGTCCGGCGTGCTCGGCGGCACCCATCCCTCGATCCGCGCCGTGGCCCCCGTCTCGGGCGGCGGCGGGCTGGGCGACGTCGGCATCCGGTCGACGCAGGGCGGCGTGAAGGAGGCGGTGATCCTCCGGATGATGGGGCCGATCGTGCTGTTCGTCCCGGCGGCCTCGCGCTACAACACCGACGCCCGCCGCAACCGGACGGCGTGCTGCGATCCGGCGGCGGAAGCCTGCGACCCGAGCGTCGTCTCGGCCCGCTTCCTGATCCCGCAGCTCAACAACACCGGCGAGGTCGAGTTCGCGTGTCTGAACTCCGACGCGGCGACCGACACCGACCGCACGATCCGGCCGGGCGACGTGGTCGTGCTGCGCAACATGCGCCGGCCCGAGGAACCACGCTGCTTCGTGGCCCAGGCGGCCGAGAACGGCAACCTGATGTCGCTCGACTGTCACGACGGCCTCGACAACGACGGGGACGGGGCCACCGACGACGACGACCCGCAGTGCGCCCAGCCGCGCGTGCGCATCGGCATTCCCGCCAACCTCCACGACCACCTCGAGATCATGATCTACGACGGCGCCTCCGCCACCGGCGGCGCCTACCCGCTGGTCGATGCCGAGACCTGCGCGCTGGCCCCCGGCGTGCGGCCGCGCACCGCCGACGCCGACGGACGCGCGGCGCCGATCCGGACCTTCGAGATCGACCCGCCGCCGTTCGAGTGGGACGACTGGGGGGTGGGCGACGACCTGGTCGCGCCGGCCGAGGGGCTCGGGTTGCGGCGGGGCACCCCCGACATCCGTCGCTTCATGGGCCTGGCCCAGCTCGTGCTCGACCCCGGCGACCCGGCGGTCTACGCGCCGCACTACCGGAACTCGATGACGATCGTGACCGTCGGCGACATGAACGTCCCGACCAACACCGGCATCTCGATCGCCCGTTGCGCCGGCGCCCTCCGCTGGGACGCCGCGTCGCGCTCGCCCGACCTGGGCGGCCGGACCCCGAACCGGGCGCTGATCGATTTCGGCGTCTACATGGGCCTCGAGCGTCTCAACCCGCCGGAATGGGGGACGCCGGCCCTGTTCGACATCGACGACCTGTCGCGCGGCACCGACGGTTTCGGCCAGCTCCGGCCGCAGACCTACTCCGAGCCGTTCCTCCCGCTGCGCGCCTGGCAGCCGTCGCGCGGCGCCCCGGTTTCGGAGTGCGAGGTCACGCGCGACGGGGAAGGGGTGCTGGAGATGGTCGAATGCCCGCAGGGCGCCTCGGCCCTCGTCCTCCCCTACATCTCGGCCGCGGGCGACCACGGGTTCTACGTGCCCGACCCCACTCTGCCGTTCGACGTCAACACCTTCATGATCAACATGATCGGCCGCTACTTCGGCACGCAGGGGCGCGTCCTCGACTACCGGCTCTGCCTCGAGGACAACAGTTGTCCCGAACTGCCGGAGTGGCCGTTCGGACCCGACTGGCCCACGCCCGCGCCGTAGCGGCCGGGACGACGAGGGGAGGGGAGGCGCTCATGCACGGCAGAGGTTGGTGGGTGGCAATGTTGCCGCTGGCGATGGCGGCGTGCGGCGACGGCACGACGTCCGCCGCGGACGACGGCGGGACGGATGCGGATGCGGACGAGGCGGACGGGGACGTCCCGTTCCCGACGACCTTCTGGCGCTGTCCGGGCGACCCGGGTTGCCCCGCGGAGACGCCGTCGTCGTTCGAGGTGGGGGTCGGCGTGCGGCTGGCCAATCCGACGATCACCGAGCCGATGACGGTCGACGTGGACGGCGACGGGGAGTACGACCCGCGGGACGGCGACCAGTACCAGGACACCAACGGCAACGGGCGGTTCGACGGCGTGTGGATCGCCGGCTTCGGCAACCCGCGGCCGGCCAACGACATCCACGACGACATCGAGGTGCGCACGCTGGCGATCCGCTCGGGGGAAAAGCTCCTGGCGATCGTCACCGCCGACATCGTCGGCCTCTTCTACGACGACGTGGAGGCGCTGCGCCGGTCGGTCGCGGACCTGGGGATCGACTACCTGCTGGTGGCGGCGAGCCACAACCACGAGGGTCCGGACACGATCGGGATCTGGGGGCTCGACGAGGTGACGTGCGGCGCCGATCCGGCGTACATGGAGTTCCTGCTGGCGCAGATGGAGCAGGCGACGCGCGACGCGGTGGCGGACCTCCGTCCCGCGCGCGTGCGCTACGGGCGCACGATCCCGGGCGAACACCCGACGAAGGGGATCGCCAACGTCGTCTCCGACGCGCGGGACCCGGTGATCCTGGACCCGTACCTCACCGTGCTCGGCTTCCAGGACGCCGCCGACGGCTCGACGATCGCCACGCTGGTCCACTTCACGTCCCATGCCGAGTACTCCTCGGACGAGATCAACTCGCTGACCGCCGACTACGTGCACGCTCTGCGCGTCGGCATCGAGGAAGGGGTGACCGAGGGGCCGGTGGACGTGCCGGGCGTGGGCGGCACCGCCGTCTTCGTCCAGGGGCCGCTCGGCAGCCAGATCGGCCCCGGGCGGGTCCAGTGCACGGGGTTGGACGGGGTCGATCTGCCGCACGACGTGTTGCGGAGCATCGAGGGGGCGCAGGAGGTCGGCCGGATCCTGGCCGTGGGCGCCCTGCGCGCGCTGTCGGAGGCGACCGCGCCGGAAGACACGCTCGACCTGGCCTGGGTCCGCGCCCGGTTCGACCTCGTGGTCGAGAACTACGCCTACCACGCCATGCTGCTGAACAAGACGTTCCGCGACCGCGAGATCCACGGCTACGACCCGACCCTGCCGCTGGAGTCGGGCAACTTCCCGCACCTCTGGAGCGAGGTATCGTGGATCAAGCTGGGTCGCGCCCAGGTGTTGACCTTCGGCGGCGAACCGTGCCCGGAACTGTTCCTCGGGGGCTACGACGGCCGCTACACCCCCGACGTCTGGCCGATCGTGGCGCCCGACCAGCCCCATCCGCCCGACCTCACCCGCGCGCCGGGTCCGCCCTACCTGTTCGACCGGCTGGAGGGCGCCGACTACCCGATGGCCTGGGGCCTGACCAACGACATGCTCGGATACATGATCCCCGCCTACGACTACTTCGTGGACGAACTCCAGCCGTACGTCGAGGACGCGTTCGGCGACCACTACGAGGAAACCAACTCGATCGGCCCGAACGGCTGGCCGACGATCGAACGGACGGTGCTCGAGATGCTGGAGCGCCGGCCCTAGGTGAGGAGAGGAGGGAGACGGAGATGAAGCGCATCGGATTGGGCCTGGGTCTTGCGGGGCTGGTGCTGGGGCTGGCCTTCGCCTGCGGCGACGACGACAGCGGCAACCCGGACGCCGGCGACACGGCGGGCGACACGCCGGGCGACACGGCGGGCCACTGCAGCCGGACGGACGAGTGTCCGATCGGGTCGGTGTGCGTGCCCGAGTCGCACGTCTGCGAGATGCGGCTGCCGACCCTGGCCGAGACGGGGGCCGACATGAGCTGCCTCGGGAACAACCCGCCGATCCCGCCGCTTCCCGGCACCGTCACGGCGACGCTCTACGTGGAGGACTTCGAGGACGAATACCGCGTTCCGGGGGTCACGCTGGAGCTGTTCTTCGACAACGTGGTCGACGAGACGCCGGACCTGACGGTCGGGCCGACCGACGCCTCGGGCGAGGTGTCCGGCGTGGCCGGGCTGCCGGCGCGCGGCCTGATCGCGTACCGGGCCACCGGCGGGACGTCGCCCACCACCGGCGCGGCGCAGCGGACGACGGTCGAGTACGACGTCGAATGCCCCGACGCGGACGGAGGCCGGGTCCGGGCGCTCTCGATCTCCGACTCGACCTACCGCCTCATCCCGACGATCCTCGGCATCACGCCGGACGCCGACCACGCGATCATCGCCGGCGCCTTCCAGGACTGCGCCGATCCTCCCGACGAAGTCGAGGGGATTGTGGCGCGGCTGCTCGACGCCTCCCGCCAGGACTGCCACGTGTTGAATCCGCGCGAGTGCTACGCGCGGTACTTCGTCGACGAGTTCCCCTCGCGGATCGACAACCAGCCGTACTCGAGCCCGGACGGCCTGTACGCGATCGCCCAGGTCCCGCCCGGCGACTGGGTGCTCGAGATCCGCGGCCGCCTGACCGCCGCGACCACCGAGTTCCCCTACGACCTCCTGGGCCGCAAGGAGGTCCACGCGATCGCGGACGCGATCGTGATCGTGGACGTCAACCCGCTCGCCGAACTCCCCGACTGACCCCCTCCCCGACGCCCGTCGCGCTCGACCTAGTCGATTCCCTCGCCTATGCTGGCGGCGGGAGGTCGCGATGCGGCGGACCCTGTGGATCTGTGCCTGGCTGGCCGCCGGTTGCTTCCGGTCGTACTCGGACGTCGACGGCACGGGGGAGGACCCGACCGTGGTCCTCGATTTCGAGCCGTCCGGCACGCCTCCGATCGATATCGTGGTGCTCGTGGACAACTCCGGTTCGATGGCCGAGGAGCAGGCGGTGTTGGCGCTGCGGTTCGCGGACGCCCTCGCCGAACTGCTCGACCCGCCTCTCGATCCGTACACGGGCCGTCCGACGCACCCGCCGGTCGAGGACCTGAACCTGGCGGTGATCTCCCCGGACATGGGGACGGCCGGACACGAGCTTTGGACCTGTAGCCGGCCGTTCGGCGGGGACCAGGGCTGCTTCCTGCACGAGCCGCGGCTCCCCGGGTGCGCTGCGGCGTATCCGGCGTTCCTCTCGCGCAATCCGTCGAACGCGGACTCCTATCCGGTGTCGCGGCTCGCCGCGGACTTCGCCTGTGTCGCCACGCTGGGGACGAGCGGTTGCGGCTTCGAACAGCCGCTGGCGGCGATGCAGGCCGCGCTGACGCCGCCGAACAGCGGGTCCAGCGGCTGCAACGCCGGGTTCCTGCGGCCGGATTCGATTTTGGTCCTGTTGTTCGTCACCGACGAGGACGACTGCTCGGTGCGGCCCGAACACCCCGAGATGTTCGACCAGGACCGCACCGACCTCGGCCATCCCAACCTCCGCTGTTTCCTGTGGCCCGAGTTCGTCACCGACGTCGAGACGTTCGTCGCGGCGTTCCGGGGGCTGCGTTCCGACCCTGGCCGGCTCGTCCTCAACCTCATCATCGGCGTGCCGCCGGACGCCCCGCAGTGCATCGGGCCCGGGGACACGCTGGACGCATGCCTCTCGGCCCCGGAGATGGTCGAGATGATCGATCCCGTCGTGCCGACGCAGCTCCTTCCGTCCTGCTCCACCGAGATGGGCCTCGCCTTCCCGCCCCGCCGGCTGGTCCGCCTGGCCCAGGCGTTCGGGCGCCAGGCCCACGTGGATTCGATCTGCAGGCGCGACTGGCGCGACACGCTCGTCGCCGGCGTCGTCGACCGGCTGGGCGAGGTCGTCCCGGATTCCGAGGCGTGCCTGCGGCGGGCGTTGGACCGGGAGCCGGGCTCGTGCCGGGTCGACTGTGCGATGGTGGAGACGCTGAGCGACGACCGGGCGTGTGCGGAGGATCCGGACTGTCCCGCGTACGGCTGTCCGCCGTTGATGGAGACCCAGATCCACGATCCGCCGGCGTGCCGGAACCCGCGGACGGGGGTGGCCTGCCAGCCGCTGAAACGCGATCTCGGCACCACCGCCGGCGCCGACGGCTTGCCGCGGCGGCGTTGTCTGGTGCGGCAGGCCGAGCGTCCATGGGCGGGCGGGTCGTGCGGCGCCCCGACGACGACCGGGTGGTTCTACCGCGCCGCCGGCGAGAGCGAACTCGGCTGCCCCGCGGCCTCCTTCACGGTCGGCTCGGAGACCTGCGTCGAGCCGGGGTCGCGGGTGTGGATCCGCTGCCGGTGAGCGGCTACGGCGACAGGTCGAGGCCGCCGGCGAGGATCTGGTAGGCGCCGTTGCCGTCCATGTCGTCCTCCCAGACGACGACCAGCGGTCCGCCGGAGCGTTCGAGGAACGCGTCGGGGGCGCGCTGCTGGCCGTCGGCGAATCGGTTGGCCGTCCACTCCGCCCGCCGCTCGGACCCGGCCGCGGTGAACGCGCGCGCGCGGATCTGGTAGCTGCCGTTGCCGTCGGAGTCGTCCTGCCAGACGGCGACAAAGGCGCCGGAGTCGGCGACGGACACGGCCGGGGCGAGGTGTTGGCCGCCGGCGTCGCCGTTGACGCGGAGGTCGGCGAACCGCGGCCGCCCGTCCGCCTCGAAACCGCGCGCGTAGATCTGGTAGTTCCCGTCGTTCTCCTGGTCGTCCTGCCACAGGACGACGAAGCCGCCGGCGGCGTCGGCGGCGACGGCCGGCCGGTCCTGCTGCCCGTCGGCCACGCTGTTGACGGTCAGGCGCGCGAAACGCTCGGCGCCGTCGGGTCCGAAGCCGCGCGCGTGGATCTGGTAGTAGCCGTTCCCGTCGCCGTCGTCCTCCCATACGACGACGAAGCCGCCGTCGGGGAGGGCGGCGAGGGCCGGGCGACGGCGGTTGCCCGCGTCGTCGTCGTGCGCGCTGCGATCCGCGAACCGCTCGGAACCGTCCGCCTCGAACCCGCGCATCCAGACCTGCAGGTCGCCGTCGTTGTCCTGGTCGTCCTCCCAGGCGACGACGAACCGGCCGTCCGGGGCGACGGCGACGGCCGGGTGGCGCTGCTGCCCGGCGGCGACGCTGTTGACCGTCCGGACCGCGAACCGCTCGCGGCCGTCGTCTCGGAACCCGCGGGCGTAGACCTGGTAGACGCCGTTCCCGTCGTTGTCGTCCTCCCAGGCGACGACGAACGAACCGTCGGCGGCCATCCCGGCGGCGGGTGCCCGCTGCTGCCCGGCCGTCGTCGGGTTGACCTCGATCTGGGCGAACCGCTGGCAGCCGCCCGCGGCGAAGCCGCGGGCCATCAGGTCGTAGTTGCCGGCACCGTCGGCCGGCGACGAGTCGTCCTCCCAGACGACGACGAAGTCGCCGCCGGCGCGGCCGGCGATCCGCGGAGCGAACTGGTCGCCGGTGCCGACGGCGTTGACCGTCCGGTCCGTGAAGGCCCGCAGTCCCAGGTCGGTCCGGACGTCGGTCGCGGGAGGCCGCAGGTCGTGGTCGAACGAGAACTGGTGGACCGTGTCGGACGGATCGGACGGGTACCAGCGGTGGCCCTCGGGACCCACCGGGTCCGCCGGGGAGCAGAAGAACCACGGACGACCGCCCGGGAAGACGGCGGCGTTGCCGTCCTCGACGGTGAACGTCCGCGCCTCGATGCGCCCCTCGAGCGGGTGGAACACCAGCTCGCGCATCCAGCCGTTGCCGGTGTACGTCCCGTCCTGGCAGTGCGCCGTGCACGAGGCCGGAGCGGCGGCGGTGCACGCGGCCTCGAACTGGTAGTCGACCAGCATCTGGTGCACGAGGTTCATGCCGTTGCCGGCGCGCGGCACCAGTTCGGAGTCCCCGACGTGCCCGCACAGCACCAGGAACACGTTGCTGTGCCGGGCGACCAGCTCGTCCCAGATCGTCTCGCCGTGGCCGCCCGGGACGAGGTAGTCGACGTTCGGGCAGTTGTGGTCGTACGCGCCGCCGTGGGTCAGGACGCAGTGGCTGACCACGATCACCTGGCGGTCCGGGTGCGCGGCGATCACCTCCTCGGCCCAGCACAGCGGGTCCTTGCGCGGACCGTACTCGAGGTTCAGCACCAGGAACCGCATCGGTCCGACCTCGAACAGCGCGTAGTTGCTCTCGTTGCCGCCGCCGTAGTGGCCGCCGTACCACGGGCGGCCGGCGAACCGCGTCGGGCCGAAGTAGTCGTTGAACCGCGTGCCGCTCCGCGAGAACGGGCTGAGGTAGTCGTGGTTGCCCGGCACGACGCTGTACGGCACTCCGGCATCGTCCAGCATCCGGTGCGCCCGGTCCGCAATCTCCCACTGGTCGACGGTGTTGTTGTTCGTGATGTCGCCCAGGTGGACGACGAACCGGATGTTGTGCGAGGTGCGGTGGTCGAGGATCCACTGCATCTGCTTGCGATACGTGTTGTCGGGGCCCCAGGACTGCTTGCTCGTGTAGTACTGCGTGTCGGGCAGCAGCACGATCGAGAACGGGTCGCAGAAGTCGCCGCACCAGGGCCCCGCGTCGGCGTCGGCCTCGCCGCCGCCGTCCTCTTCCCCGTCGGCGCCGTCGAACGGCGGGAGGTCGATGCCGGGGTCGCCCGCCTCCGCGTCGAGGCCGGGGTCCGGGCCGGGATCCCCGCCGGCGTCGGTCCCGGCGTCGGCGTCGTGGCGGCCTTCGGCGTCGGTCCCGCCCTCCGGCCCGGCCTCGCCGGCGGCGGCGCCTTCGGCACAGCCTCCGGCGAGCGCGAGGATCGCCGCGACGGCGACGGGGACCCATGCGTCCGGACCGTGTCGTGTGCATCGTCGCATGGTTGCAGTATGCCACGATCGGAACGGGTCGGGCGGTGAATTGCCGCGCCGGCCGCGCCGCCCCCGCGCAGGCGACGGTTGTGTCGGCGCGGCGCTCCGGGTACTCTCGGCCGGTCCGCGCCCGGGGGGTCCCCGCGGCGCCTGCCGGTGCCCCGGTCCGTCCCGCGAGGTGAGGTGGCGCATGATCCGTTTCACCCCGACCTTGTTGCTGGTCGTTTCCGTGGCCGCTCCGCCGGCCCGGGCCGAGCGTCCGGCGGTGGACCCGGCCTGGACCGTCGACGACGGCACGCCGCGCGAGGTCGAACCGCCGGACCGGGACGAGGCGGCCGCCGGCGAGGACGGCGGGGCGCCGGCGGAAGGGGAGGAGGACGGGTTCCACTACGCTTTGCACGGCTACTACCGCGCCCGCGCCCACGTCCTGGGGAACGTGATGTACCCGCTCAACCCCGCGGACCAGCGGACGCAGACGCTGCGGTACATGACGCAGCGGCTGCGGCTGAAGCCGGAGGTGGGCTACGGCGAGTGGGTCAGGCTCTACGTCACGCTCGACCTGCTCGACGACGTGCTCTGGGGCGACAACGCCGGGCTGTCCTCCACCCCGCTGTTCGCCGGCGACCCGTCGCGCACGCGGGCGAGCGGCGAGGAGGCGCCCTGGGTCTACGTGCGGCACGCCTGGGTCGAATCGAACCTGCCGGTCGGGGTGCTGCGCGTCGGCCGCCAGCCCTCCGACTGGGGCCTCGGGCTGCTCAGCGACGACGGCGACGGCTTCGACGACGACTTGGGCGACAACCACTACGGTTCCACGTGCGACCGGCTGCTGTTCGCGACCAAGCCGATCTCGATCGTGCGGGCGATCGCCGGGCTGCCCGCCGAGGACACGCCGCTGATCCTCGTCGTGGCCTGGGAGAAACTGGTCGAGGACTTCCTGGAGCAGGGCCGCATCCGGCCGCCCTACGACAGCGGGTGGCTGGCCGGGGACGACGACGATGTCGACGAGTGGTTCCTGGGCCTGGTCTGGAAGCAGGACGGGCTCGACTGGTTCGCCGAGACCGACGCGCTGACGGCGGGCTACCACTTCGTCTACCGGGAGCAGCCGAGCACCTCGTCGGAGGTCTTCATCCACGACGCGTTCGCGAAGTTGCGGCTGTGGGACCTGTTCTTCGAGGGGGAGCTCTACGCGATCCACGGGAGCACCTACGCGATTCCGCTCGGGCCCGAGGACCCCCTGACGCACCTCTACCCGTACAAGGAGGCCGACCTGCTCGGGTGGATCGCGCGGTTGGGGTGGTCGCGCTGGATCTTCATGGCCAAGGCCGAAGCGGGGTACGCCTCGGGCGACGCCGACCCGGCCGACGGCCACTTCAGCGGACGCGCGGCGGGGCCGGATGTCAACGTCGGCCTGATCCTGTACGAGGAGTTGCTGGCCGAGCGGACCCGGAACGCGTGGGCGGAGAACGAGGGGTTGTGGTCCAAGGGCGGCGTCTACAACTCGTGGTTC
>JAAZOP010000174.1 GCA_012797735.1 Myxococcales bacterium | reverse complement strand
GACGCTCCGGAGGCCGCGGACGGCGGCGGCGGTTGCGGCTGCCGCCTCGTCCCCCCGGACGACGCCGCCCCGCCGCTGGCCCTCCTCCTCCTCGCCGCGCTGCTGGCGGGGCGTCGCCGGCGGAGGCAGAACATGCGAGCCCTGCGCCGTGCCATCATCGCCCTCGTCTCCATCGCCATCCTGGGCTGCGCCGCCGGCGAGGAAGACAACCCGGCCGACGGGATCGGGCCGGAAGACCGGGGCACCGCCCCCGAAGACGGCGGTGTCGACACGACGTCCCCCGACGACGGCACCGTCGACACTGCCGCGCCCGACGACGGAATCACCGGTCCCGACGGGGAAGACGCGACGGACACCGACGCGACGGAAGACGCTGCCCCGGAAGAGGTCCGGGACGCCGCCGACGCCGAGGATATCGAGTTTCCGGAAACGATCGACCCCGCGCCGTGCACGCCCGCACCCGACATCACCATCCTGCCGCCGTTCAACGTCGCCTACGTCGCCTGCGACCTCGGCTCGATCCCCGGTGACCCGGGAGGCAACTACGGCGGCATGACGCTCCATCCCGCCGACGCGAACACCATGCTCGTCGGACTGAGTTCGGAAAGCCCGAGCGGCGGGATCTACGCGATCGCCGTGGAACGACACCCCGACGGACACATCGTCCGGTTCTCCGGAACCGCCCGGTGGCTCGCCTCGGCGCCCTACGTCGATGCCAACCTCGTCGTCGGCTTCGATGCGGCCGATCTCGTGCTGTACACCGGCTGGCCGACATTCCTCTACTCCCAGTACCGCCTCGGCGAGACGGCGCCGTTCAGCGAACTCGATCTGCGGACCGTCGGCCTCTCGGGATCGTCGCCCGGAGGCCTCGCCTTCGTCCCGCGCGGCTTCTCCGGCGCCGGAGGCCTGCGCGCGGTCGGCTGGCCGGACGGCGAGTGGTACCACCTGGAATACACGTTCACCGGACGCTCCTACGATGTGACGGGCGTGACCGCGACCACCACGCTGCCCAACGGTCCGGGCGGCATCGCCTACGTCCCGCGCGGCTCCCCCCTGATCCCCGACCCGAGCGTGATGCTCGCCGAATGGCCGGCGACGCGTGTCGTCCTGTACACGGTCGATGCCGCGGGCGACCCGGTCCCGACCACACGCCAGGAGTTCCTCACCGGGTTCGGCGGGTCCTGGGGCGCCTACTTCGAGCCGGTGACCGGCGACTACTTCTTCGTCGGCTGGGAATCCCGCCGCGTGATCGTCGTCCGCGGCTTCGTCCCGCCGGTCGTCTGACGCGACCCACCCGCAGGCGACACGGCCCCACCCCGCCCACCGCACGACCCTCCATTCGTCGCCGAGCGATCCCGGAACGGGATCTCCCGGCCGGCGCACCAGGAGCGACCGACCGGGGCCGCCGGCACTCCGTCCGTCCAGAACCCCGCCGATCCTGCGCCGTTCGCCTCGATCGGGCCCGATTCGCCGCCTTGTTGCACTCGCTGGCACCGCACGTGCATCGCCCGACGCCGCACCTCCTCGGACGACGCCGCGCCCAGGGCTTCCGAGGAGGAACGCGGAGAACGAGAAACGGCTTTCGAGACGACGGGAAGGAGAGAGAAGAATGACAAGCACCACGACCCGGTCCTGCGGTCCCCGCTGCGGCTGTGCCGCCGTTTTCGTCGCCGCCGCGACGCTCGCGCTCGGTGCGGTGGGTTGCGGGGGAGGAGACGACAGCGGGAGCGCCTTCGGCGCCTGCGCCTCGACGACCCGCTCGACTCTCGTCCCGAGGTACCCGCACTGGATCTGCTACAACAACTTCTCGGCGGCCGATTGCGACGACATGCAGGGGCTCGACGGGGTGAACTACGCCTTTCACCCCGACACCACCTGCCAGGCCCTCGGCTACACGCAGTCCTGCGCCGGCATCCTGATCGCGCCCAGCGATCCCTGCTGGGACTGACGACCCGCGTTTCCAGGACGGCCCGCCGGTTCCATCCCTCTCCGACCGCCGCGCGTCCTTCCAGGACCCCGCAGGCTCCGCTCCCGCGGCCTCGCCCCGACCCGGGTAGACGGCGCCGCCCGCAGCGTCCGGGACGCGACGGGCCGGAGACGCCACCCGACACCACGCGAAGCGCCGGCGGCGAACGGCGTCCGGAACCTCACCCCGCGCGCGAGGCCGGGGCGGGAGCGGAGTCCGTCCCGGGATCGCCTGCGCCTAGAAGCGGAGCGTGAGCATCGCGCCGCCGCCGGAAGGCAGGGGCACGAGTTGCAGGAAGGCCGAGGTTGCCAGCGATGCGTTGTAGGCATCGACCGCCGCCTGGTAGTGCTCGTCGGACTGGCCCGACAGCACCAGCGATGCGATCGCCAGCGCCGCCGCGGCCGCCGACAGGCCGCCCGCAACGCCGTAGACCGCCATCGTGCCCTCCTGGCTGCCGACCGTCCCGGACGCCGCCACCAGCAGGTTCACCAGGCCGCCGACCAGCAGCGGGATCGAGAACCCCAGGCACCAGTGGGAGGCGGTCCGCTTGTCCAGGGCCAGTTCCATCTCGGCCTGGGACGCCGCGACCTCGTAACGAAGGGCCGTCTCCAGCGTCTCGGGCAGCAGCAAGCGCCCGCCCTGCGCGTACCCGTCGGGCGTCGCCTCCACCGGCGTACCCGCCACGAAGGCGACGCCCGCTTCATCCGCGCGGGCGGATCCCGCCCACAGGAACCCGAACGCCGATCCGCAAAGAACGACCTGAATCCACCGCATCGTCCTGCCTCCTATCCACCCGTCGTCCCGCCGGCCGATCGGACCGGCGACCCGCCGAGACCACGGCGGCATCCACGGGGCGCAGCGCCCCACTCTTGCATCCACGATGCCAACCCTCGTGCGACAGGACGGGGGTCCGGTACGCCGTCGCCGACTCGGGTCGAACTTCCGGTGGAGGCCGGAAGCCGTACGCCGAGGTCCGCGCGGTTCGGCGCCGGGCTTCCGGCCCGCAGCCCCCGACCGCCCCGACGGCGACCGCGAACACGGCCGCCGGGACATCCGCTCGCGCGCCGCTGCACGCGCGAACGGCCGGTCGTCGCCCGACGGCACCCTCAACGTCCCGCTCGGGAACCCCCCATCCCGACGGATCCCGTTTCGGGCCTTCAAGGCGCCGACGCCGTGCCGGGGTCGGGAGTCCTCGGCTCCCCTCCCTTGACGCCGATGCTCCCGAACGCCAATCTTTCGTCCGGGAAGGGGCGCGCCGCGCGAGGGACCGGGATGACGATCACCGACGGACGAGAGGCGGCATTGCCGTCCGATACGACCCAGGCAGGCTTCGCCGACGGGACCTCCGAGCGCCGCGGGGCATCCCTCGCGCGGCCCGTGCCCGGCCTCCTCCTGGCCTGGCGACCCGACGACGTCGCCGCCGCCGATCGGACGCGGATCGAGGATGTCGTCCGCGTCGGACGCGATCCGTCGCTCGCCTGGACGATCCTGGACGGACGGCTGTCACGCGAGCACTTCGAACTGCGCCGGATCGGCGAGCGCGTGGAGGTGCACGACCTCGACAGCACGAACGGGACCTGTGTCAACGGCCTGCCGCTGGCCGGCCGCCGGTTCCTCGAGGATCAGGACGTGGTCCGCGCCGGCCGCTGCGTGTTCGTCTTCGAGGCGGACCTGCGACCCGTCACCGACGCCACGGGGATCGATGCCGCCGCGGACGGTCTGGCGGGCTCGTTCCACTCCCCCGCGCTGGTGGCCGCGGCGGCCGAGGCGGTCCGCACCGGCCGCCATCTGCTCGTCGAGGGGGAGTCGGGCGTCGGCAAGGAGCGCGTGGCGCACGCCGTCCGTCGTCTGTCGAATCCCGGGGCGCCGTTCGTGGCCTACAACTGCGCGCGGTTCAGCTCGCCCGAGGAAGCGGAGACGACGCTGTTCGGCGTCGTCCGCGGCGTCTTCACCGGCGTCGAGCCGCGCGCGGGTCTGGTGGAGAAGGCCGAGGGCGGGTTCCTCTACCTGGACGAGTTGCACGAGCTGGCGCCGCGCCTGCAACGCTCGCTCCTGCGCCTGGCCGACGGCGGCGAGTTCAACCGCGTCGGCGAACTGACCGTTCGGCGGGTTGCGCTGCGCCTGCTGCTCGGCACCAACCAGCCGGTGGAGGCAGCCGTCCAGGCCGGAACCCTGGCCCACGACCTCGTCGCGCGCACGCACCGCCTCTCCGTGCCGCCGCTGGCCCGCCGGCGCGCCGACATCCCCGCCATCTTCCTCGCGGTCCTCGGCCAGGCGACCCGCGCGGCCGGACTGCCGGCCGACTCCCTCGCTCGATGGTTCACCGCCGACCACGCCGAGGCGCTCGCGCTGCGCGACTACGGCGGCGTCAACGTCCGATGGCTCGAGGACCTGGCCGCCTCCGTCGTCGCGCGTCTGGCCCACGTCCCTCCCGCCCAGCAGGAGCGTCGTCTGGCCGGGCTCCTGGAGGAGAGGATGGGCGGATCGCCCGTCTTCTCCCGCGCCTCCGCGCCGCCGCCCGCACGACCGGCGCGGCCGGCCGACCCGGAGCCGGCCCGGCCGCGTGCCGGCCGACCGTCGCGCTACGAACTCCACCGGGAGGCGATCCTCGAGGCCTACCGCGCCTGCGGCGGGAACCTGACCGCCATCGAGCGGACGCTGGGCGCCCGCGGCATCACCGTCCACCGCCGCTGGCTCGTCGGTTTCCTGGAACGATGGGGGGTGCGCGACCGCCGCGGCCGCGCACCGAGGTGACCTCGCCGGCGACGGCTCAGAGCCCCCAACAGCGGCGAACGTCCTCGATGCGCGTCGCCTCGCGGTTGCAATCGATCCCGCGACGCGACCAGCGACTGGCGAACACCGGACCGATCCGACCCGTCTCGCACCACGAGCGGAGGTCGGCGGAGAACCGTTCGCGCACCGGCAGCCGGAGAGTTCGACCGCCAGAACTCCCGCAAACCAGCGCGGCCGGACCCGGCGCGGTCCAGGCGACGCCGAGCTTCGCGTCCATCTCCGCGAGGACCAGGCACAGCTCCGCCTGCCGTCCCGCGCGACACGCCTCGTCCGCCAGGCGCCACAGGTGCTCGCCCACCTCGGCGCACGCCGTCGCTCGCTCCGCCGGCCCAAGCTCGCCGCTCGCCGGATCCGCCAGCGACGACGCCGCGGCGGGGGGCCCGTCCCGTCGCGCGAGCAGCGCAGCCGCCAGCG